>CAMWLH010000113.1 GCA_947175045.1 uncultured Clostridia bacterium
GTCCAGTATATGCCCGAAACGGGGCGGGAGCTTGTGCATTATTATCATCTCGCGGAGGATATTCCCGCGGGAAAAAACAGGATATATGTGACGCTCGCCACAAAAACGGGAGACTGCTATATTCTGGAGGATCAGCTCACCGCGACGATCCTGGGCTACGGAGTAGTGGGCAGCGGCAACGGCGACGTCCGCGACAGACTGAGTATCATCGATACCGTGCCGCCCATCTCCTCGCTGCCGATGGGTATGCGGGTGGAGGAGATAACAGCCGACGGCGTACAATATACGGCTGACAGTTAAAGCGCGGCTTAGCCGCGGATGCGGAGCTTTTACGGAAAGCTGTCGCAACTGCGCAGATAGTTGTGGTGACAGTTCCGAAAACACTTTTAAGATCGCTTACTTTTTGTCAACACAACTTAAATAAATCGGGAGGAGATATTAAATGAAAGGCAAAGCAACTTTAACTCTCTGTGACGCCGCAACGGGAAAGGTCGTTAAGCGGCTGGAGGAGAGCAATATGGTAACGAACGCGATAAGCAGGCTGTTTAATCCGCCGCAGGAGGCTATCATAGATACCAACTGGTCGGGACAGATAAAGGCTATGCTGCCGATGTGGAAAAATGTTCTCGGCGGGATAATACTGCTGGGGAATACCCTTGAGGAAAGCAAGGACAATATAATGCTGCATGAGGACTGCGTTCCCGTAGGAACGGCGGGAGACGCTTACAGCGGCGCCAATGTAATGAGAGGGTCGCTGAATATCAACGAGAGCTATGAGACGGAAAACGGGTATCATTTCACCTGGGATTTCCCCACAGACAAGTGCAACGGGACTATCAGAAGCATAGCCCTGACCAGCAGGGCATTTGGGAACGCGGGCTTTGCCTCCTGCGAGGATCATACGGGCTCGCTGGTGATAAATCCCTATGAGTTCAACTATTGCTATATATTAAGCTCCGCGCCGAAATTTATGACGCTTGTGGGGAATTATTTTATAGGGAGCTTCAAGCCCAATGAGCTTCTGTTTGCTTCGTCAAGCGCCACCACCACCAAAACTAAGGTGGTTTTCAATAGATACCGCACACTGGACGCGAAGGGGCTCAAAATAAACGACCGTGTGTCGGGCAGCGAAGGCGCCGACGTTCCGATAGAAACCAAGGAGCTGGAGCTGGAATACAAGGTGGATAATCTCAAAAATATTTTTTACAATCCCCAAAACGGAGACCTGTACATATTCGCGCCCGCATCGCATTCGACGCTGAGCGGCAGCACATACCCATACCGCGGCACGGTGAGATACTGGAGGATAGACCCCGACACGCTGACGATAAAGGAATTTTCCTCGGTAAGATTCCCGAAATCCGGGGTCGGCGCGGTGCTGAGCAGCGCGATATACGACGGTGTATTTTATGCCGTGACCGAAAACGAGGGAACGTACAAAGTAAATATAGCCGCCGGCACGCTGACAGAGGTACTTCCGTACTGCAGTAAATATCCGTCACGCTTTTATGTCAACGACACGGGGCTGATGTACGACTATTATGACAGCGTTAACGGCATGGGCTGCTACCGCCGTATGGACGTCGACACGGGGTTCTTTTACCACGGTCTGGCTTTCGGAGTGCCTGTCCCCTGCGACCGTATACCGCAGCCTTACAGTCTTTTTGCCTATGGGCAGGAATTTAACACGGCATTCGTGCTGCTGCTGTCAAACTATCTCGCGACCGTCAACAATCTTTCACAGCCGCTGACCAAGACCAACGCGCATACGCTGAAAATATCCTATGATATAATCAACGCGTAGGATTACAGAACGGTTACAATCCGTTTACAGAGCGGTTACAGTTTAGGAAAATCCCTTGACAAGGCAGGCGGAAATGATTATAATGCAAAAAAGAGCACAACTTATTCACGCATAAATACGACAAAAAGGAGAACAGATATGAGAAAACTAATAGTATCAATTATTTTCGCGCTGATAGTTTTTGCGAGCATTTCGGTGACAGCCTTTGCCGACTGCGGTCCGAAGTACTCCGTGACGGTAACGGTAAAGGGTGTTGACAACAGCTTGGAATATTACGGCGAACCCGGCGGAACATATTACGCAACGCTGTTGTCCAGAGGAAAGGCAACGGGACCCGCATTCGCGTTTATCGAGGACGAGCACACCGACGAGGAAACCGCGGCAATGCATGAAGATGAGATCTGGAGCGCGTTCCAGAACTACCGCGACGAGGACGGATACTATTATCTTCAGGATCATTGGGAGCTGACGGGGGACGATACGTTCTGCTGGGGCTACTACCCGCCCAACGAATTTAAGATACTGCTGTACTTCCCCGAAACGGGACGGTATCTGGTGAGCGAGCCGCTGGAGCGCTACGCGTTCAACGCTTACTACACCGCAAATATCAGAGATGGCGCTTTGGATGTTTCCGCGGGCAAGGGCGCGGCGGACTTTTTCGCGGAGCTTGTCGCATTGCTTTTAAGAATAGCCATTACGATAGGGCTGGAGCTGCTGGTGGCGCTGTGGTTCGGATACAGGAGAAAAAAGGAGATCAGGGTCATTCTGGTTACGAATATCGTTACGCAGGTGATACTGAATGCGGTGCTCAATATCGCTAATTTCAAGGGCGGAATACTGACCGCGGCGTTTTTCTATATATTGCTGGAGCTTGCGATATTTATTGCCGAGGCGATAGTTTATATGAAAGTTCTCCCCAAGGCGACCGAAAGGCGCACGGGAGAGGTTCGCGCGGGTCTTTACGCCCTCGCCGCGAATTTTACTTCGTTTGTCCTCGGCGGTATGCTGACAATGTTCTTATTCAGTATTTCGGACGTGTTTATGTATGTATAATTCCGCGGAAGCTACTTGACAAAACCCAAAAGCTGTGATATAATGAGGATATGTTTTAAAGCTGTGAGAAGAAGCAGTAGGCGCTCGGGATATTCAGAGAGACGGCGGTCGGTGCGAGCCGTTATTGAAAGAGCGCTGAACCCATCTTTGAGCGCGCCCCGAAATCCGCTTAGGGCGGACGCGTAGGCGGCGACGGTCTCTCCCGTAACGCGCGCGGTCCGGATACGCGAAAAAGCGGGCTGCCAAAAGTGCGGATAGTACCGAATCAGGGTGGTACCGCGGACAGGCAAAATGACGTTGGGTCGCCCCGAGCGGTTTTACACGGCTCGGGGCGATTTGTTTTGAGCGAAAAATCAGCCGGCAACCGCACAAAAACCGCGAGTTCAAAGGGGCAGACTGCAAACAGCAACGTCCTGTCAGCGCAGCAAAGCAACCATCGCGGACAGCAACATAACGCCCACGCAGAAAAGCAACGCCAGCAGAGAGCAACGTAAAGCCCACGCATGAATTTTCCGCAAGCCGCCGTGGAAGCGCAGTGGAGCGAAGCGGAACGGAGCTTTTACGGCGGGCTAGTCCCAACAACGCCAAGCGTTGTTGGGACGATGCGGAAAATTCTTTTAAATCATTTGCTTCTCGTCAGCACTGTTTAAAAGCATCACAGCCAAGAGCAACAAAAAGGAGGATATATAATGAAACTTGAAAAACTTGTAGGCGACAGATTTAAGGAGCGTCCCTCGGATTGTCAGATAGACAGTCACGCACTGATGATAAGGGGCGGGTACATGAAATATGTGGCGAACGGAATTTTTTCCAGCTATATGCCGCTTAAACGTATCACGCGCAAGATCGAGCAGATAATTAGGGAGGAAATGGACGCTATCGACGGGCAGGAGGTATCGTTCCCGGTAGTAATGCCCGCTTCTCTTTGGCAGGAAAGCGGACGGTACGAGTCGGTTGGAGCGGAGCTTCTGCGGTTCTCGGACAGGGGCAAGCAGCCCATGCTGCTCGGAATGACCCATGAGGAGGCGTCGGTGCATCTGGTAAGGGAGTACGCGAACAGCTACACCAAGTACCCATTTATGATATATCAGATACAGACGAAATTCCGCGACGAAGCGCGCCCCCGCGGAGGACTTATCCGCGTGCGCGAGTTTACAATGAAGGACGCTTACTCGTTCCACACCTCGCAGGAGGATCTGGAACAGTATTATTACAGGTGCCACAAGGCTTATGAGCGGATATACGCACGCGCGGGTATCCCGGAGGTCATCTCGGTGGCTTCCGACAGCGGAATGATGGGCGGAAGCGTTTCACATGAATTTATGCTGCTTACGCCTATCGGCGAGGACAGTATCGCCATATGCAAGCACTGCGACTACCGCGCTAATATGGAGGCGGCGGAAAGCATTATTAAAAATGAGCGTGACGCGGAATCCCTGCCGCTGACAGAAGTGAGCACTCCCAACTGCCATACCATTGAAGAGGTCTGCGGATTTCTCAAGGCGACTCCCGAAAAATCCTGCAAGGCGGTGGTATACCAGCGTAACGAGGACGACAGCTACATCGTGCTGTTTATCCGCGGCGATCTGGACGTGAACGAGACCAAGCTCACGAACTACCTCGGCTGCAATATCCACCCCGCCGTTATCACGGAGGAGTGCGGGCTTATTGCGGGCTTTATAGGTCCTAAGGACTTGCGAGCTAAGGCGACGGTGCTGTACGACAAGTCGCTTGAAAACACAAACAATCTTGTCTGCGGCGCTAATAAAGAAGGATATCACCTTACGGGACTGGATATCTCCCGCGATATCGGAGAGGCGGAGTACCGCGACTTCGCCAAGATAGCCGAGGGCGGAATATGTCCCGAGTGCGGTGAGAAAACCATCACCGTGTCCCGCGGAATTGAGGTCGGGAACATCTTTCAGCTCGGCACAAAGTACACTAAATCCATGAACATGACCTATCTTGACAAGGACGGCAACGTGCAGACACCGATAATGGGCTGCTACGGAATAGGCGTGGGACGGCTTGCCGCGTCGGTCTGCGAGGCTCACCACGATGATTACGGTCCAATATGGCCTATGGCGATAGCGCCGTGGCAGGTGCATATCTGCGCGGTGCGCAGCGACGACGAAAAGGTCAGGGCGGCTGCCGACAAGCTGTATGAGGACCTGCAGGCGGCAGGGGTCGAGGTCATCTACGACGACAGAAACGTCCGCGCGGGCGTAATGTTCTCCGACGCAGACCTGCTGGGAGTTCCGCTGCGCGTGGTGGTAAGCCCGAGGAACCTCGACGAGGGAATCTTCGAGCTGTCCTCCCGCGACAAGAGCATATCCGAGAAGATACCTCCCGAAAAGGCTGTGGAGAGACTCAAAGAGCTTATCAAGGAAATGTTGGCGCTGCCGCAGAAATAAAAATCGTCCTCGGCGGAGCAACCCCCGCCGAGGCTTTTTATGCAGGATATCCAAGCGAATTGAAAAAAATTTGTGCAAAATTCCGCCCTTGAAAAATTAAAATAACGGTGCTATAATATACCGTAGTTTTTCTATGGAGGTAAATAAATGAAGCTGAATTTCAAGCACACGATAGCCGCCTGCTTTGTGGGATACATAATCCAGGCGATAATAAATAATTTCGCGCCGCTGCTGTTTCTGACGTTTCAGTCGAGCTACGGCATACCCCTGTCGCGGATAACGCTGCTGATAACCTTCAATTTCGTTATACAGTTGGCGGTAGACCTTGCGGCGGCGGGTCTGGCGGACAAAATAGGTACCCGCACGCTGATGATAGCCGCGCATATCTGCTGCGCGGCTGGACTCATTCTTATGTCGGTTTTGCCGGAGATAATGTCCCCCTTCGGCGGACTGCTTATCGCGGTAACGCTGTACGCGGTGGGCGGCGGTCTTCTGGAGGTTCTGGTAAGCCCCGTGGTGGAGGCTTGTCCCACCGACAACAAGGAAAAATGGATGAGCCTGCTGCACTCCTTTTACTGTTGGGGGCAGGTGGGAGTTATACTGCTGTCCACGCTGTTTTTTTCGGTTTTCGGGATAGAAAACTGGAAGACACTCGCGCTGATATGGGCGGCTGTTCCGATAATAAACGCCGTGATATTCGCGCTCGTTCCGATAAAAACTCTCGTCGAAGATGGCGAGGGTATGAAATTCGGGCAGCTCGCCAAAAGCGGACTGTTCCGCACACTGTTCGTCATGATGCTTTGCGCGGGAGCGTGTGAGATGGCGGTGAGCCAGTGGGCTTCCACGTTGGCGGAATCGGCGCTGGGTGTAAGCAAGACGGTGGGCGACCTGGCGGGACCTATGATGTTCGCGGTGCTGATGGGAACGGCGCGGGCGCTTTACGGAAAATTCGCGGATAAAATCAGCATAGACAAAGCTATGCCCGCAACGGCGGCGCTGTGCGTGTGTTCCTATCTGATGATAGCCCTTGTGCCGAGCGCGGTAACGGCGCTTATCGGGTGCGGTATATGCGGTTTTTCAGTTGGGATTATGTGGCCGGGAACATTCAGTAAGAGCGCGGCAGGGCTCCCGAGGGGAGGAACTATGATGTTCGCGCTGCTGGCGCTGGCGGGCGACCTGGGCTGCTCGGGCGGACCCACCCTTGCGGGATTCGCTGCGGACGCGGCGGGCGGAGATCTTAAAACGGGGGTATTGTGCGGGGCGATTTTTCCTGTTGTTATGCTTATCGCTTCATTGGCTACGGCACGTAGAAAAGATCATAAAGGCACTTGCTGAAAAAGTTACAGCAACGTAATGTTGTCGCATCGGAATTTTGAAATTCTTTTAAATCATTTGCTCCTCGTCAGCATAACTTAAAAGCATAATAGCCAGGATCAACATATTATACACATAACTTAAGGCTCGGATAACTCCGAGCCTTAAGACTGTATATAAAGTGCTGACAAGGAGCAAATTATTTAAATGCGAATTTTCCGC
>CAMWLH010000114.1 GCA_947175045.1 uncultured Clostridia bacterium
GCTCTGCTTAAGAACCGGCTTTTCATCGGCAGCGTTCGCGGCGGGGAGCTTTTCGGACTGCTCCTTAGCGGAGTCTTCGCTTTCCGAGCGCATAGCGTCCACCATTTCCGCGTATTTGGCGTCGGTAAGATAAACATAGTTTTTCCGCACTCTGATATCCGCTATGGAATCCAGCATGCTCTTGAAATCCTGGAATCCCAGATCGGCGCAGTAGCTCTTTCCGAAGCGCCCCATAAGCGCGTTGTTGAGCTGTCCGACGTTTCCGCCGTCGGGCATGCTGTCCCGCGCGTAGCGCAGCACCGCGTCGGTCATCGCCGCTATCGTGGCGGGCTCATGTGAGCTTTCCGCAGCCGAGATGGAGAAAACATCGTTCTCGCCGCGCTCTATCCCGGGAATGGACATGAGAGCCTTGACTATATCCTCAAATCCCGCGTCGGCGAGGTAATTCTCGCCCAGCTTGCGGGAAAGATGGCTTCGGAGCGCCTCGGTATTCGCCCCGAATCGGCAGGTCCCGAGATACGTTACGACTTCAGCCCTGAATGCCTCTGCGGAGTCTATCTTAGCGGAAGCGGGAGCGATGGTAGTGCCGTTTCTGGTGAAACCCGAGAGGTTATCTATAAACTTGGCGAATCTCTTCGAGCCCGAGCCGTACCTTGAAAAATCCAGCTTTCCGAAGGTCTGGGTAAGATGGCTCTCCAGCTTCATCATGTTGTCCGTCTGAACGCCCTGCTTCTCGAAATACTCTGCGATAGCCGCGGAAAGCTCCTGCTCCGTGGGGGGCTTGGTGCGCTTTACAACGGGCTTGGGCTGCTTTTTCTGCTTGAGCGCGACGTAGGTGGCGCTGCGGCGCAGCTCGGGAAAGCTGTCGATAAATCCTGAAAAGCGCTTGTAGCCCATTTCGTCAAAGTTGATGTTCCCGAACCGCGAGGTGAGCACCGCGAATATCTTCGCCAGGTCGAGATGTCCGTCGTTGTTGGCGGTCACGAAATCCAGCGTAGCTTTGCGGATAGTTTTCTCGTCCGCCATGCCCTCGTTGGCGCACACCTGGTCGAGATAGCTGAAATAGTGGCAGCTCGACGTAAAGGCGCGGGGCGTTTTGACCTCCCCTATGCCCACCACCAGCATTCCCGCTTCTCTCAGCCTTATGGCAAGGCGTGTGAAATCGCTGTCGCTGGTGACCAGTACAAAGCCGTCCACGTTGCCGCTGTACAGTATATCCATAGCGTCGATGGTTATGGAGAAATCGGTAGCGTTCTTGCCCGCGATATAGCTGCTCTGATGCACCGGCAGCAGCGAATTGTTTATTGCGGGATAGTGCCAGGCGCTTCCGCTGCCGCTCTCCAGGTCTCCGTAGACCCTCTTGTAGGTCGCGGTGCCGTATTTCTGCGTTTCCTGTAAAATAAACGAAATGTATTTCGGCGAAACGTTATCGCTGTCGATAAGCAGCGCCAGTCTTTTTTCTTGTGACATTTGTACTCTTTCTTTCCGGCTGTCTCACGCACCTAATTATATGGCGACGGGAAAAGCCTCGTTAAATTCATGGTATTGGTAGTTTTCCGCGGTAAAGCTGTAACGGGTAAACTTATAGAAATCCGTTATATCCTCCACCCGCATTTCGGGCGCGGGGAACGGCTTCCTTTCTATAAGCCGCTTTACCGTGTCGATATGGCGGTCGTAGATATGCGCGTCCGCTATAACGTGGACGAGCTCCCCCGCCTCCAGCCCGCTTGTCTTGGCGAACATTATAAGCAGAGCGGCGTACATACACACATTCCAGTTATTCGCCGCCAGCATATCCTGGGAGCGCTGATTGAGCAGCGCGTTGAGCTTCCCCCCGCTCACGTTGAAGGTCATGGAATAGGCGCAGGGCGCGAGCATCATTTCATTAAGATCGGCGTGATTATACATATTTATAATAATACGCCTTGACGCGGGGTTGTTTTTCAGATCATACAGCGCTCTGTCCACCTGGTCAAATTCCCCCTCGGGGTACTTGTGCTTTATCCCGAGCTGGTATCCGTAAGCCTTGCCGATAGTTCCGTTTTCGTCCGCCCAGGCGTCCCAGATATGCGTTGAGAGATCGGCGATCCTGTTGGACTTTTTCTGATATATCCACAGTATCTCGTCTATCGCGGAACGGTAGTATATCCTGCGCAGCGTCATTATCGGAAATTCCTCGCCCACATTATACCGATTCACTATCCCGAATTTCTTGATCGTATGCGCGGGAGTGCCGTCCTCCCAGCGCGGTCTGACCTCGAATTCCTCGTCGGATACCCCGTTCTCCAGAATATCCCGACAGTTCCGAATGAAAATATCGTCCGCAATACTCATATATGATCGTCCCAGATATGCGTTGAGAGATCGGCGATCCTGTTGGACTTTTTCTGATATATCCACAGTATCTCGTCTATCGCGGAACGGTAGTATATCCTGCGCAGCGTCATTATCGGAAATTCCTCGCCCACATTATACCGATTCACTATCCCGAATTTCTTGATCGTATGCGCGGGAGTGCCGTCCTCCCAGCGCGGTCTGACCTCGAATTCCTCGTCGGATACCCCGTTCTCCAGAATATCCCGACAGTTCCGAATGAAAATATCGTCCGCAATACTCATATATGATCTCCTAACTTGAAATGTTGACGAGGGGCAAATGATTTAAAAGAATTTCCCGCACCGCAGGAACGCCGCAAAGCAGCGTTCCTGCCAGCCCCCCATGAAGTCAGCTCTCCGTTTTGCTTCGTGTTGACTTCACGGCGGCTTGCGGGAAATTCATGCGCGGGCGTTTTGTTGCCCTCGGCTTTCGGCTCGTTTGATCCCCCGATTTTTGTGTGGCTTCGGGCTGCTCTATTCCCGCCGGATTACTGCTCGCTGAGCATAAACATATCGTACAGCACGCCTATCGCCTTTTCAAAATCACTCTCGTTGATACCGACGATAATATTCAGCTCGCTGGAGCCCTGGTCGATCATTCTGATATTTATATCGGCGTGGGAGAGCGCCGCGAAAACTCTCGTCGCGGTACCCTTTGCGGAGCGCATTCCGCGTCCTACGATAGCTATCAGCGCGAGCCCGTCGATGATCTCAAAATGATCGGGCTTTACCACCTCGACCAGCCTTTCCTCGAGCTTTTCGCGCTGGTGCTCCAACTCACGGGAATTTACCACGACGCTCACCGTGTCTATACCCGTAGGCATATGCTCGGGGAATATCCCATGATTTTCAAGCACCTGCAAAAGGCGGCGCATAAAGCCCTTGTGGGAGTTCATTCTGTCCTTCTCGATCAAAATAACGGAGAAGTCCTTTTTGCCCGCGATACCCGTTATCAGATATTTTGAGGGCGGCTCGGCGCCCGTGGGAACTATCAGCGTTCCCGCGTCCTGCGGGGAGTTGGTGTTCTTGATATTGATGGGGATATTCGCGCTTCTTACGGGGAAAATAGCGTCCTCGTGGAGCACGCCCGCGCCCATGTAGGAGAGCTCGCGCAGCTCGGAGTAGGTGATAACGCTTATAACCTCGGGGTTTGCGACGATCCTCGGGTCGGCTACCAGGAAGCCGCTCACGTCCGTCCAGTTCTCATACAGCGAAGCCTTTACCGCTTTAGCCACAACGGAGCCGGTAAAATCGCTTCCGCCGCGCGAAAAGGTCTTTATGCTGCCGTCGGGCATAGCTCCGTAGAACCCCGGAATGACCGCGCGGGGAGTGCGGTCAAGTATCGCGCCGAGGCAGGCGTTGGTTATATCCCCGTCAAAATTTCCCTTATTGTCAAAGAAAATGCCTTTAGCCGCGTCCACAAAGGTATAGCCGAGATATTTCGCGAGAATGATTCCGTTAAGATATTCTCCGCGGCTCGCGGCGTAGTCCCGTCCCGCGCAGGAGGCAAAATTCCGCCCTATTTTAACAAACTCGTCCTCCAGCGACAGATCTATTCCAAGCTCGCTTATTATTCCGTTGAAACGTTCTCTTACAGGCGCAAAGGATTTCGCGAAATCCGCCCCGCCCACGACCTCGTCATAGCAGTGGTAAAGCATATCCGTAACCTTTGTATCATCGCCGAAGCGTTTTCCGGGGGCTGACGGGATAACATAGCACCTTTCCTCGTCAGCTTTTATAATATCAGCCACCTTTTTAAACTGCTTTGCGTCGGCGAGAGAGCTTCCGCCGAATTTAACTACTTTGCTCATAAAATTAACCCTTCCTTAAGCATATATATTTATATTATACTATAAAACGGCTGAAAATGCAATAGGTTTACAATAAAAAAGCGCCCTTTCCCTTTTGGGGAGAGGGTCGGCAAAAAGGCGGGATATTCGGCAAAGATTGACACGCCCGCTGAATTATGGTATAATAAAAGAGCCGGCAACTCCGGACGTTTTGTGCGGAAGGAGGTGATCGCGTTGGAGTATTTACTAGCACTACTTATCTCCGTCGAAGCGGGTCTGATCGTTGAAATCATCCGCAAGTGGCTTGACGGTAACGACCGGTAACAGCACAGCACATATCTGAAAAAGTCCCCCGAGATCCTACCCTCGGGGGACAATTTTGTGTTCGCGATGGAAACAAATACTAGCACTTTCTATTTCCGATATTATTATAGCACAATCAGACTTATTTGTCAAGGTTTTTTGACAAATAAATTTAAATATAAAAAATCCCCCCTGCGCGATTGCACAGAGGGGATAAAATTTCAGTTAGACCGTTAAGCAATCTTAAGCGGCTCGAAATAATCCGTAGGGATTAGCCGAGGAGCTGGAGAATGCTCTGGGGCTGCTGATTTGCCTGAGCCAGCATGGACTGAGCAGCCTGCTGAAGAATGTTGTACTTGGTGTAGTTCATCATCTCAGAAGCCATATCAGTGTCACGGATAGAGCTCTCTGCTTCGGTTAGGTTCTCGGAAGTGGTGGTCAGGTTGGTGATCTTGTGCTCAAGACGGTTCTGGATAGCACCGAATGTAGCGCGTACCATAGAGGTCTTGTTGATAGCCTTGTCGATCTGGTCGATAGCGTAGTTAGCGTCGTCCTGAGTTGCAAGCGTGAGATCGGCGGTCGCCAGACCGTCAGTACGGCTTGACAGGTTCAGGTTTGCCTGAAGACCGCGCATATCAACGCTGTCGTCCTGGTTATACGCGAACGTGAAGCGAACCGCGTCCTTAGAGCGCGCGCCGGTCTGGAGCGTGATGTTGTTGGAGTAAGTCAGACGAGCGTGGGAGTTCTCAAACGCGTCGGACTCGGACAGAGGCTTCTCATCATTGCCGCCCGTCAAGCCGAGCTTTTTATTGAGGTAATCGGTCGACTTGGTTTCAACACTCTGCGCAAATGCACCTGCACCCTCGTTTGCTTCGTAGCCGTCTACATGGAGACCAACGGTTTTCTCAATATCTGCAATAGCCGTCTTAGGAACAAGTGTAGCTGTAATTACACTATTCGCGGCATCATCAGATGTAAGCGTAATTTTATCGCCATCTTCAAACGTACCTGTAGCAGTTATTCCAAATGTCTGACCATCAGCAGTAATATTTGACAAATCTACGTCGTTACCACCTTTGTCTACCCACTTATTACCAGCGGCGCTGTATGTAAGTTCGCTAACATCAGCGTTCTGCAGCTGAGCATCACGAACTTGACCACCCGCCGTAACGCCAGCTACGACTCTGTCATCGTCTGACCAACTAGAAGTATCAATCGCAACATTGGCAAGCGTATTTCCGGCAGCGTCCTTTACAACAAGCGTACCAGCACCGGCAGTCAAAGTCAGATCGTTTGTAGCGTCAACCGTGTTTCCATCGCCATCTTCAAAGACAAGCTTATCAAAATCAGCTATGTTGTCTATTGCAACCGTGCCGGCAGCTGCATCATACTTGAACTCAAAGTCAACGCTGTCCAACTGATCGAGAGCTGCCTTAACGTCAGCGTCCATCTTAGCATCGGTAAGGTCACCCTTAGTAACAGTTACACCTTCAATCTTAGAATCCTTGTCAGCAGCCTCATCGAGACCGATGTTCTTGGGAGCATACTTCGCGGGAGCGCCGTTTGTGAACTTAACAGTTACAAAATCGCCATCCTTGCTGTATGTGCTGTTGAAGATAACATTAACGTTAGTACCGTCAACAGTAAAACCACCGTTGTCTGTACCGCCGGTAACGGCTGTCGCCTTGACCTTCGAGGCATCAACGCCCTTAAGCTCGTTGCCTTCGTTATCGGAAGCCGCAACAGCAGTCCATGTACCGTTCTTGAGCTGGAACGTGATGTTCATCTCATCAAGACCGTCAACCTTGTCAGCGCCCGTAGCAGCCCACAAAGCGTCCGCTTCGGTCTGTCCGTAATTGTTATTGTCGGCGATCTTGTTAGCTGCGTGGTCGCCTGCACCCTGCGCGGTATCAGCTTTGTCATAATTGACTACATCGGTAGGCTTCGCAGCAGCTGCCGCAGCTTCGTCAGCCTTAAGCAGATCACGACCTGTTTTGTAGTCAAACTCTGCGCCTGTGATATAAGCCGAACCATCGTCAGACTTAAGCAGAGCGCCGTCGTTGATAGCGTACATACCGTCAGACATCTGACCGCCGTTCAGTACGATAGTACCGTTGAAGTCGGTGTCAGCAATCTGATCAAGCTCGTCGTTGAGCTGCTTGAATTCGAGCTCCATAGCAGCACGGTCAGTAGCGTTATCGTAAGTACCGTTAGCGGACTCGGTAGCCAGCTCCTTCATTCTCTGCAGAATGGAGTGGGTCT
>CAMWLH010000115.1 GCA_947175045.1 uncultured Clostridia bacterium
GCGGCAATGTCCGCCAGATGTTCCGCCCCGATCTGCCGCGAGGTGCTTTTCAGCGAATGAACCTCAACCGTGTAGTCGCGCCAGCGTTCCGCCTCTTTATGCCCGCGTATGGTGCGGGATTTTTGATCGATCGCATCAAAGTATTCTTTAAGCACGGTAAGATAGAGCTCCTCCGTGCCGAGCAGCTGCAAAGCCTGTTTTACATTCAGCCCGCTGTTATTCAATATATCCGTGGGCGAATCGGATACAGCCCGCGTATCGGTCACAGCAGCTTCGGTTTTATTTACGGGAACGACCTTTTCCTTCGGCAGCCATCTTCTCAGCTTTGAAAGCACGTCCTTTATATCAATAGGCTTTGCGATAAAATCGTTCATACCCTCGCGTATAAACATTTCCTTCGCGCCGCCTATGGCGTTTGCCGTAAGAGCGATGATAGGCACGTCGTCATAGCTGGGCACAAGCCGCCTGATTATATGGGTAGCTTCCACACCGTCCACCTCGGGCATCATATGATCCATAAAGATAATGTCGTATTTAAGCTGATGGATCATGTCAATGGCCTCCGCCGCGCTCGATGCGGTGTCAATATCCATCTTGAGCGGCTCGAGCAGCCCCATCGCAACGGTAAGATTTACGTTGTTGTCATCTACGATAAGTATATGCGCCTCGGGAGCTATAAAGGAAAAATCATCGTTTTCAAAATCATTTTCCTCAAGATCGATATTATTTATCCCCATTGCGTTGTAAAGGCTCAGTGAGTAAGCGGGCTTGCTGATAGCCCGCACGTTGGGGATATTTATAACGTCGATGCTGTCATAATCCGCCAGCACGATACACCGCATATCCGGGCGGCTTTTCACATAATCTTGAACCGCCTGGGAGGAAAACAGCTTTCCCACAATGAAGAAATCAACGTTCAAGTCCTCGAAGGAGCCCGTATCCACAAGATCGACGTAGCTCGCTCCGATCTGATTCAGATCGCGTATAAGCTGTTTTTTGATATACTGATTTTCAATAAGCACGGAAACCTTAAGGCTTCTTTCAAGCTGCGGAACCATGGGAGCGGGATCGATGATCTTCTGCGGGAGCTCAAAAAAGAACGTAGAGCCCTTGCCGTACTCGCTCTTGACGGAAATTCTTCCTCCCATAAGATTAAGAAGCTGCTTCGAGATGGCAAGTCCGAGGCCCGTGCCCTCTATGTTCCTGTTGCGTTTGCTGTCCACCTGCTGGAACGAATTGAACAGTTTGTGCATATCCTCCTGCTTTATGCCTATTCCGGTATCGCTTACCTCCGCCTTTATAACGCCGGTATCGTTGTCCCTCCGAACAAACTCGATCTTAAGATGGACCTCGCCCTGCTGTGTAAATTTGACCGCGTTGGTAAGCAGATTGAGCACGATCTGATGTATTCTTACATTATCACCGTATAATGTCCTGGGCATATCCGCGGTGATATCCATGGTAAATTCTATATCCTTGCTGCCTATACGGCTGTTTATAATGCCGGTAAGATCGTTGAAGATAGACAGCGGCTTATATTCGACCTCAACAACATCCATTTTGCCCGATTCGATCTTTGAAAAATCAAGAATATCATTGATGATGACCAGCAGATTTTTGCTGGACGCCTTTATCTGATGTACATACTCTCTTGCGGGACGTGACATTTCCTCGCGCAGCGCAAGCTCCGAAAGACCGATTACCGCGTTCATGGGCGTGCGTATCTCATGGCTCATATTGGCGAGAAAGTCCGACTTCATATTGGAAGCTTTTTCGATCTCGATGCTTTTCTGTCGGAGCTCGTAGCCCTTATAGGCGATGTTTGAAAGAGTTGAGGCAATGATGGACTGAAAGTGAGCCGCCTTTTCAATGTGCTCTATGTTCACGATCGAGACCTTTTTGACCGCCCCTATATACTCCTCGGGATCAACGCCTATTTCCATCGCCGTTTTGCGTATCCTGTCAAGATCGGGAGGATCGACGAGCACCTGACCGCCGATAAAGCTTCCGATCAATTCATTGTTGACCACTATTGGCGCGGCAAAATCGACAAGTCCCGCATGGCATCTGTATGACAGGGCGTCGTTCTGGGCGATACAAAGCTTCGCTCCGTTGATATCGCAGCGCTCGCACCGCTTGCGCCCGAGCTCGGTCGCGCGGGTCATATTGCAGAACTCCATAAAGTTAGAGCCGTTAGTAATAGCAACCCCGTCGCAGTCCGAGGTAATGGCAGCCATGTCCGTCATATCGGAAAAAGCATCCTGGATCTGCTGAAGAATGTCGGTGTCGACCAAATCGGTAAGATGAAGCTCGTTTTCGTTAACCATAGTCAAATCCGCCCCCTAAACAAATCATGTATAAACGACGATCGTTGATTTTTCCCGACCCACACGTCGGGAAAGAACTCATAGAAATGCGAAAATTTGTCGCGGCTCCGCCTCTGAGCGGTCTAAAAACACTATTTGGTAAGATTGCTTATCGTTGCGGTCAGCATTTCCATGTCGATAGGCTTTACCAGATAACCGTGAGGCTTGAGAGCCATTACCTCCATGATCTTTTCTCTTTCGGTAACGCCGGTCAGAAAGCATACGGGTATATGCGACGTCTTTGGGTTTTTCTTGATTTTTCTGAACACGTCCGCGCCTGTTTCTATGGGCATTTCGTAGTCGAGAATGATAAGATCGACATTTTTTGTTTGGAGAAATTTTTCAACGATGATCCCGTTTGCCATAGTGGTGACATCATATTTGTCCTCCAGCGCCGCCTTAAGCATTTTCAGTATTGTGCGGTCGTCGTCGACAACAAGAATATGCTTCTTTCCGCCGGGAGCCTGCTCGGCGGCAGGCTCGGCGATATTCGCCGCTTCGGCGGGCTTTTTCGCCGCGGCGGCTTACTCCTCGGCGGGCTTTTGCTCTGCGGCGAGCGCTTTCTTGATCTCGTCCGCCGCTTGCTTTGTCTGCTTTGCCTGTTTTGCCTCTTCCTCGGCTTTGGCTCTTTTCCCTGCCTCCTCGATCTCTTCAAAATAATGGGTTATCATCAGGGTGAGGTTATCCTGAGATATCGGACGGCGGATCATCAGATTTGCCGCGTATTTCGACACCTCTTCGATCCTGTCGCAGGTGTCCGAATCTCCTATTATTATGATCGCTGCTCCGTTATAGCATGAATCGTTTCTGAGCGTGCCTATCTGCATTAAGGTCTTTTCAAACTCAAAATCCACAAAGCAGACATAAGCATCCGGCTTAAACAATTCGAAATGCCCGACAATATCCGGCCAATAATCCGTCGTGCTGAGAGTTTTGAAATAGCCGCCGCTATGCTGGATAAAATCCATAACCAGTGCGGAGTTTTTGCCGTTTACCAGAATTTTGTATCTCATAGAACCGCTCCTTTCAAACATAAACAGAAATTCACACGCTGTACCTTTTAACATGAGCACGTTCGTTATCGCAGCACTTTTTGTCAGAATATTATATAGCTTAGCTGGCACAATTGTCCGTCAATTCACAAGGCGGATCAAAGACAAACGTCTGCGAAAGCGCATAAACGCACTCCAGCATATGCATATAAAGTCTTGATTTATTATATCACATATTTGCCAAGATGTCAATAAATAATAGAAAAGCGGTTAAAATCAGGATTTTAACGAATCAAATGCAATTTGACGCGGCTTCTTATCGGTTTGGGTTCCACATCCTCGTTGCTCACTGCGGTGCTTACGGAGTACACGTCGATATCCCCGGATGCCGCTTTCCAACGGCGGTACAGGACTAAACAGCGATCATGCGCACGTTTAATTGATGTTTTTTTTATAAAATGCGTTTTTATATTGCATAGGAGTTACTCCCTCAAACCTTTTAAATATTTTCATATAATATTTTTCATTGGGAAATCCGCAGGAGTATGCCGCCTCCTTTATGCTGATGTTATTTCCCGATAAAAGTTTTTTTGAAATTTCTATACGCGTTTTATTCAGATACTGTACCAGTGTAAAACCCGTTTCTTTTTTGAAAAGAGCAGAAAGATATTCCGCGTTGTAATGCATCGCCTCGGCTATATCGTGAATGGTGATCTGTTTATGGCAGTTTGATTTTATCCATTCCGACGCATTGTAAACAGCGGATGAATTATGACTGTTTTCTCTTTTTGTGCTGTCAATAAATTCCTGGGTGATTTCCATTAAGATCAGATTCAGTGAGCAGGAAAGCATTGCTTTTGAATACAGCCTTTCATGCCTTGAAAAATCCATAAGCTGATAGAATAGTATATTAGCACGTTGTGCTCCCGCACAAGTTCCGTATTCCGGCAGGAAATAAGAGAACGATTTCGGAAAAGCGGGGATATCGTCCGATAAAATAATATCCCAGGGAATACTGTTCCGAAAGTGTACCCACATATAGGACAGTTTTCCCTTTGACGCTCTGTGACCGTAATGCTCCTCTCCCGCTTTCAAAAAAATATATTGCCCCTCGGATACCTCAAACCTTCTCTCGGACTGGGTTATAAATAATGTCCCCTCAAGCACCAAAATCAATACATTGACATCAAAATTACGTCTGCAGTGCACAAAGCCGTTTTCGTTTATCAGATTGCCACACACAAAAAAATCCGGAAGATTTTTGTCATAAGCATAAAAGTACCTCATAATCTCAACTCCTTTACGGTGTTTTATCCACTCTCCGCATCTATATTATATCATAAAATCCTGTGTTTTGCAAACCGTTTATCGGATTTTGTATACCGACATTATGCGTTTTATATGCTATAATAAATCATAGATTCAATTTGCTGTAATTCAGAAGGGAGCTTTGATTATGCTTAAAAAAGTCAAAAGAGAAAATGTTACCGTACTTCCGGGACTTTTCAGAGAGCGAATGAACATCAACAGAAATTATCTTATGGAGCTTGATAAACAGTGTCTGCTTCAAAATTTTTACCTTGAATCGGGAGTTATCATGCCCGGACTTCAGGTAGTGGATAATCCCGAAAACGCCAATCTTCATTGGGGCTGGGAGGCTCCAACCTGCCAATTGAGGGGACACTTTCTGGGGCATTGGCTTTCAGCCGCCGCCGCATACTACGCATCGGAAAAGGATATGGAAATTAAGGTCAAACTTGATAAGATCATATCCGAGCTTGCTATGTGTCAGCAGCTTAACGGAGGTGAATGGATAGGATCAATACCCGAAAAATATTTTCAGAAACTCGCTGATAACCGTTATATTTGGTCGCCGCAGTATGTAATGCACAAAACGATCATGGGGCTTACCGACGCATATAAATATGCGGGAAGCAAGCAGGCTCTTGATATTGTTGATCATTTGAGTGATTGGTATATCCGCTGGACAGATAAAATGCAGAAAATAAATCCCGGAGCGATTTACAGTGGCGAGCAGGGCGGAATGCTTGAAATATGGGCAGATCTTTACAGCATCACAAAAGATAAAAAGTATATGCGGCTTGCGGAGCGATATTCAGACAACGGTGTATTTAGAGCGCTTTCCAATGGTCGGGACGCTCTTTCAAACGAACACGCTAACGCAAGCATACCGCTTTCCCATGGTTCCGCGAAAATGTATGAGGTTACGGGAGATGAAAAGTGGCGCAGATATACCGAGCTTTTCTGGAAAAACGCTGTTACGGACAGAGGAACATACTGTACAGGCGGTCAAAATGCCGGAGAATTTTGGGTGCCGCCATTTATGCAAGGACAGTTTCTCGGTATAAACAATCAAGAATTCTGTACGGTTTACAACATGGTGAGAACAGCGTCTTATCTATACGAATGGACAGGAAATACAGTGTATGCGGATTATATTGAAAGATGCCTTTACAACGGATTTCTTGCCCAACAGAACCCAGTATCGGGTATGCCGACATACTTTCTGCCATTATCGGCGGGAAGCAGGAAAAAGTGGGGCAGCAAGAGACATGATTTCTGGTGTTGCCATGGTACAATGGTTCAGGCGCAGACCCTATATCCCGAACTGATCTACTTTGAGGACATGGAGAATAGCCGTCTCTTGATATGTCAATATATCCCCTCACGGCTTTATTGCCGTTGCGGAAACGCAGATGTTATCATAAATCAGATCTCCGAGATGAAAGGATACAGCAATCAGACATTCTTTGATGAACGCAGCTGTGTCAATATGTCAAGGTGGTCGTTTAAATTCGAAATCGAATGTTCTCGGAACGCGGAATTTACGCTGTCCTTCCGTGTCCCGTATTGGGTAAAGGGGGATGTTATTTTAAACATTAACGGCACTCGCGAAAAATCTGTTGTTCTGGACGGTTATTTGAACATAAAACGGAACTGGTCGAATGATACGGTCGATTTGTTTTTCCCAAGCGGACTTACTATGGAACCTTTGCCGGATATGCCGGAGCTTGCCGCTGTTACTGACGGACCTGTCGTGCTCGCCGGAATTACCGGGTCCGACATCGGTATTTGGGGGGATTATAACGAACCGAAGAAATTCCTTTACCCGCAAATCGAACATACATACGGTATTTATCCGTGGAAACAGGGTTGTTATGTCACAAGAAATCAACCCGAAAACTTTATGTTTAAGCCGCTTTATGATGTGGTTGATGAAACATACACGGTTTATTACACTCGTAAAAAATAATTATTTCAAATTAGGAGGACGCAATTATATTAAGGCAACACCGCACAAACCAGTTGCAAATTGGTGAAAAATAAGGTATAATAA
>CAMWLH010000116.1 GCA_947175045.1 uncultured Clostridia bacterium
TCAGCGAGCCGTAATTGAAATCGGTATGGGTAGCGCCATTGCGGTCGGAAAAATCACTGCTGAAGCCCTCGTCGGTGAACGTCCAGGTGCAGCTTGCGTTGTTTTGGCTTCTGTCCGCCCGATTTTGCAGCACTACCGGCAGACGGAGTATCATGGTCACCGTCTGAAAAACCACCAGAGCCGTCAAAAAAATAAACTCCACGGTGAAAAGCTCGCCGAGCTCTCCCCCTATCTCAAGCTGAACAGCTACGCACAATATCCGGAAATACAGCAGAAAAGCGTTAAAACCCGCCAACAGTCACCACCAGATATTGCGGACGCAAAGGCGGCAGTACGCGAGGTCAAAGGTAACGTTTGCCTTTATCATAGCGCCCCTTACAGCTTTATATCCAGCTTTATCTCCACAAAGGACTTTATACACTCAGCGCATTTATCGAAGCCCAGCAGGGCGCTGTTAAGGCACAGCTCGTAGTTGGTGTAGTCGTCCCACTCCTTGCCGGTGTAGTATCGGTAGTATTCGCGCCTGTAACGGTCGATCTTCCTGATCTCCCGCTCCGCCTCCTTTTCGTTGAGCGGCTCGAGCGCCATAACGTTCTTGATACAGTTCTCCATGGGAGCCCATACGAACACCCTAGCAACGTCCGTTCGGTCCCTTAAAACGTAATCCGCGCAGCGCCCGACGATAATGCAGGACTCCCTGTCGGCAAGCTCCTTTATTATCTTCGCCTGATAATTGAACAGGTTCTCATCCGACACGAAATCGCTGCTTTCGGGGGGAATGAGCTTTCCCGTGTACTTCTTGGTGGGAGGGTCGAATATCCCCTTATGCACCCTTTCGTCCAGCTTGCCGAAAAGCTCGAGATTTATCCCGCTGTCCTCCGACGCCATATAGATGATCTCCCTGTCGTAAAAGGGAATGCCCAGATTTTCGGACAACAGCTTTCCGATAGTCCTGCCGCCGCTGCCGTAGCCGCGGGCAATGGTTATTACATACTTTTCGCTCATAATAATTAATTACCCCCTCTGACAGTTATTCTCCAAGATACGCCTTTCTTACCGATTCGTCGTTTATCAAGTCTGAAGCCTTGCCCG
The DNA here is from genome assembly GCA_947175045.1 of uncultured Clostridia bacterium. GTDB lineage: Bacteria > Bacillota > Clostridia > Oscillospirales > Ruminococcaceae > CAG-115. The sequence continues at coordinate 1,093 of CAMWLH010000116.1, forward strand.
ACAGCTTTATATTTCCCGTTTCCAGAACGTAGGCTCTGTCCGCGATGGAGAGCGCCTTTTTCGCGTTCTGCTCTACAAGCAGAACGGTAGTGCCGCTCTCGCTGATAACTCTTATAATGTCGAATATCTCCGATACCAGCAGCGGCGAAAGCCCCATCGACGGCTCGTCCATAAGGATTATGCGCGGCTTGCTCATCAGCGCTCTGCCCATTGCGAGCATCTGCTGCTCGCCGCCCGACAGCGTGCCTGCCACCTGGTTCTTGCGCTCCTCAAGCCGCGGAAAGCGTTCGTACACCATTTTCAAGGATTCAGATATCTCCGCCTTGTCCTTACGGGTATACGCGCCCAGCTTGAGGTTCTCCAGCACGCTGAGGTTCTGGAAAACGCGCCGCCCCTCGGGAACGTGCGCCATTCCCATGCCTACTATTTTATGGGGAGGAGTTTTCAGCAGATCCTTTTCCTCAAACATTATCGAGCCGCTTTTCGCGGGGATAAGCCCCGTTATTGTGTGCAGAATGGTGGTTTTGCCTGCGCCGTTAGCGCCTATCAGAGCGATTACCTCACCCTGGTTTACCTCAAAGGATATTCCCTTTATCGCGCGGATAACGCCGTAGCATACCTCAAGATCCTTGATTTCAAGCATTGCCATGTGTTCTTCCCCCCTTATTCGCCGAGATACGCGGTTATTACCTCGGAGTTGCTGAGCACCTCGGAGGTATTACCCTGCGCGAGCACCTTGCCGAAGTTCAGCACCGTGAGCTGCTCGCATATACCCGAGACGAGCTTCATATCGTGCTCTATCAGCAGTATGGTCACCGAAAATTCCTCGCGGATAAAGCGGATAGTTTCCATCAGCTCCGCGGTCTCGTTCGGGTTCATTCCCGCCGCCGGCTCGTCGAGCAGCAGCAGCTTGGGGTTTGTCGCGAGAGCGCGTGCTATCTCCAGCTTGCGCTGCTTGCCGTAGGGCAGGTTGGAGGCGAGGAAGTCCGCCTCGTCCTGTAAATCGAACACCTTTAAAAGCGCCATTGCCTTTTCGTCCATCTGCTTTTCCTTTTTGAAGTAGGAGGGCAGGCGGAATATCCCCTCAAAGGTGCTGTATGTGATGATATTGTGCAGACCTACCTTGACGTTATCCAGCACCGACATCTGCGAGAACAGGCGGATATTCTGGAACGTCCTGGCAATGCCCGATTTGTTGATATCTATCTGGCTTTTGCCGACGATGCTGTGCCCGTCCAGCAGAATATTGCCGAAGGTGGGCTTGTAAACTCCCGTGAGCATATTGAACACGGTGGTTTTGCCCGCTCCGTTGGGACCTATCAGACCGTAAAGCTGCCCCTTTTCAATTTTCAGGTCAAGTCCGTCAACGGCGCGAAGTCCGCCGAACTGAATGCCGAGATTTGTTGTTTCCAGCAGTGCCATCAGGACTTCGCTCCTTTCATACCGTTGCGGCGGTTTTGTATAAATCTTGTGATCGAGATTTTCTCCTTGAACAGGTTGAATTTCTCGTTATTGTTGACTATCATCAGCAATATCAGCACCACCGCGTAGATAAGCATACGATAATCCCTCAGATCGCGCAGCATTTCCGGCAGCGCGTAGAGAATGACCGCCGCGATAATTGAGCCGCGGGTGCTCCCGATACCGCCGAGAACGACGTAAACCAGCACCAGTATAGAGGTGTTGTAGCCGAAAATCGAGGTGTTGAGCGAGGAGATATTGTGGGAATACAGCACTCCCGCAATGCCCGCGAAAAACGCTGATATCATGAAAACTATCAGCTTATAGCGGGTAACGCTTATTCCTACGGTCTCAGCGGCAATGCGGTTGTCGCGTATGGATTTAACAGCGCGCCCCGTGCGGGAATTTATAAGGTTAAGAGAAACAAAAACCGTTATCAGCAGCAGCACAAAGCCTACCGTAAAGTTTGAGTCATTGGGAGTTCCGGTGATACCCAGCGCGCCCTTTACGATAACCGTGCCGTCCTCCGCAAGATTAAGGTCGGAGGCGCTTTTGATGGAAACGTGCAGACCGCTGCCGTCCACTCCCACATAGAGCAGATTGACTATATTCTTTATTATTTCCCCAAAGGCGAGCGTGACTATCGCCAGGTAGTCTCCCCGCAGCCGCAGAACGGGTATTCCTATCAGGAAGCCGAAAATTCCCGCCGTAACTCCCCCGAGAACCAGCGAAATAACGAACCGCAGCCAGTCCAGCGGGATATTGTCTTTAAGCAGCACCGAGAAGAATGCTCCCACATAGGCGCCGATACACATAAAGCCCGCGTGACCCAATGAAAGATCGCCCAGAATGCCTACCACCAAATTCAGCGAGACCGCCATGATGGAGTAAATGCAAAGCGGCACAAGCATACCCTTGAACTGGTACATTTTGTCGTTTGTCGCGCAGATGATCGAAACGATTATAAACGCTGCTATCAGCATGGCGTAGGTGATGATATTGCTTTTGGTAGCCGCCTTGAGCTGCCTTTTTTCCTTTTGCATTTCCGATCACCTCACACTTTCTCGTTTATCTTCTTGCCGAGCAGACCCGTCGGCTTGAACAGCAGAATAATTATCAGCACTCCGAAAACTATCGCGTCTGAGAACTGGGTGGAGATATAGCCCTTGCTGAGGTTTTCGATAACTCCCAACAGAACTCCGCCTATCATCGCGCCGGGGATAGAGCCTATACCGCCGAACACCGCTGCGGTAAACGCCTTGATACCGGGCATTGCTCCCGTTGTGGGGGAAAGCGCGGGGTAAGAGGAGCACAGCAGGGCTCCCGCGACTGCCGCCAGCGCCGAGCCGATAAGGAACGTCAGCGAAATGGTGGAGTTTACGTTTATCCCCATAAGCTGCGCCGCGCCCTTGTCCTCAGACACCGCCAGCATTGCCCGCCCGGGCTTGGTCTTGTTGATAAACAGATTGAGCGCTATCATTATAATGACCGAAACGACTATCGTCGCGATGGTCTCGCCTTGGATATGGAGCTGGTTGTCAAACAGATCGAGCGAGGGGATATTTACCACCGAGGTGAAGCTCTTTGTGTCCGACTTGAATATCAGCAGCGCCGCATTCTGAAGCAGGTAGCTCACGCCTATCGCGGTTATCAGCACCGCCAGCGAGGACGCTTTACGAAGCGGTTTGTACGCCACTTTTTCTATTACCACGCCCAACACCGCGCAGATCACTATCGAACCAAGCACGCCGACCAAAGGAGGAAGTCCCCATGTGATGCAAATGGTGTAGATCGCGTAGGCTCCCACCATAATGACATCGCCGTGGGCAAAATTCAGCATTTTGGCGATGCCGTAAACCATGGTGTATCCGAGCGCTATCAGTGCATAGATACTGCCCAGGCTTATGCCCGAAACCAGATAACTCAAAAAACTCATGTTACTTCCTCCTGTTTTATAATAGAGCTGTTTGATAGCCTCTCAAATATTGGGAGGTTATCAAGCAGCACTGAGATAGTCCAAATATGCCGTATAGAAATACTCTATACGGCATACCCTAAACTATCGCGAATACTTTTACATTGCCTTATAGCTTCCGTCGTTGATTACGACCGCCTTAGGTTCCTTGGAAGGCTCGCCGTCGGCTGCCCATGTGATAGAAGTGCCTGTTACGCCATCAACGGTGATCTCCGTCATCGCTGTCTTGAGCGCATTGCAGATATCCGAAGCGGACATATCCGCATTGATACCCGCCTTCTCGGCAGCAGCCTTGATGATATAGATAGCGTCGTAAGCATCAGCCGCAAACTGGTTCATTGTCTCATCACCGTACTTAGCTCTGTACTCGGTTACAAAGTGTACGGTAGCCTCATCGGTAGCGTCAGCCGCGAAAGGAGTAAGCAGCATAACGCCCTCTGCGAGAGAAACGTCAAAGTTCTTCATGTTAAGGATACCGTCAAGACCGTCGCAGCCGAACACCTTAACGTCAAGACCCGCGTTCTTAGCCTGCTGGAGGATAAGGGAAGCCTCGCTGTAATAAATCGGCAGGAACAGAAGCTCCGCGCCGCTGTCCTTGATGGACTGTATCTGAGCAGAGAAGTCGGTAGCGTTGTCAGAAGTGAAAGACTGCTCGGAAACTATCTCCAGACCCTTATTGCCCGCCTCGGACTTGAACTTATCAAAAATTCCCGCGGAATAAGCGTTGTCGGACTGATAAATAGCCGCGATCTTGGTAGCCAGGCTCTGATCAGCGATATAGTCCGCCGAAGCCACACCCTGGTTGGGGTCGGAGAAGCATACGCGGAAAGCGTTGTCCGCCGCAATGCACTCTACCGCAGTAGAGGAAGGTGTAAGCAGGAACATATTGTCCTTTGCAGCCTCCGCGCCGAACGCGATGCACGCGCCGGAGGTAACGGTGCCGATAGAGAGATCCATATCCCAGTCCTTAAGCACGTTGTAAGCGTTTACCGCCTTTTCCTCGGCAGCCTCGTCGTCCTCCATTCTGAACTCGATGGTGACACCGTTTATACCGCCTGCGGCATTGATCTCGTCAACTGCCAGCTGGGCGCCGTTCTTTACGCCGTTTCCGTAAAGAGCATAGTCGCCTGTAAGGGGACCGCTGCCGCCGATTCTGAGAGTCGCACCGCTTGTTGTGGAATTATCACCGCTGTTGTCTCCGCTGCCCGAATCTCCGTCGGTCTTGCAGGCAGTCAAGCAAGTAATTGCTGCCGCTGCCGCGAGGAACGACGCCATAATCTTCTTTAATTTCATAAAGTATAACCTCCGTAAAGTAATTATGCAGGATTTCTATATATTTAATTCAATTCCGCATATGGTTATTATATACTTTTGTTCCCATCTTGTCAATAGATAATTCAAATTTCTCTTAATTTCACGCGATTTTTATAAAAAACGTCCAAATTTCTCCCTAAAAAAACCTATTCTGCAACAAATTTATTAAAAACTTGCAGGTGTGTTATAAACTTAAGCCTGCACAGAATCTGTGCAGGCTTAATTATTGCAGCTTAATTACTTCTTGTCGTCTCTCTTCTTGCGCTTTCTTGTAGCCAGTACAAGTGCCAGAGCCGCCGCGGAAGCCGCCATAGTCCCAACGGGAAGTCCTACGCCGGTGTGAGGATTGGAATCCTCCAGACCGTCAACGTCGCCAAGAGGCACGGGAATATCATCGAAAGGAGTCAGCTCCGAATCCTCACCGTCCGTCGGAGTGTCGCCCAGCGGAACAGGAGTGTCATCAAAGGGAGTAAGCTCCACATCCTCGGCATCGGTATCCGTATCTCCCTCATCTTCGGCACTGTCCACCATCTGAGGTGTATCGTCCTCAGGCTCGGGCTCCGAATCAACATCGGTATCCGCGTCATCACCGGGAGTCGTATCCGCGGGAGTGTCGGGAGTGGACTCCTCGGGTGTCGGAGCATCCGTATCCGTGTCTGTGTCGGTATCCGTATCGGATTCATGAACTACGCGATGTCCGCCGGAAGGAGGAGTCGTGGGTTTTGGCGTATCATCATCGGTGTCAGTATCTGTATCTGTATCGGTATCAGTATCTGTATCGGTATCAGTGTCCGTATCGGTGTCCGTATCTGTGTCTGTATCAG
>CAMWLH010000117.1 GCA_947175045.1 uncultured Clostridia bacterium
GTTTCAATCCTCTTTTCCATATTATACCCCCAATTTGAAAATCGTCGGAAATGCTTCCGCATAGCAAAAGCCGCTCTCGCTTCCTCTGAGAACGGCTAAAGCCTTTATATTTTCCTCGCTTCTGGGGTGCGGGTGTTTACGGATAACATCAATATAGGAATCATTGATCGCCGCGACCTTATAATCAATTGCCTCAACGCTGACAGGGCAATATGTATTCGGCGAAAACCTGTCAAACGAAGGATTAAGCTTCCAGTCGGTTGAGGAAGGTACTTCAAACATCATGAACGACTGTATTCTATGCTCATATCCTATCTGTCTCTGGGGCAGTCTTACAGCCTCCTGACAGCATATTGAGGTAATATAATGGTCATTATGCAGATCGGCGGGGTGATGGGTGAAAACCACATCCGCACGACAATCCCTGATTGCGTCCTCGATAAACTCCACCATCTTATGATGATCTGCGTCTTTAAAACGCATGCACTCAAAGTCCGCAACATAGTAATGAATATGTCCGAGCGCCTTGTGAGAAGCAAACAGTCCGTTTATGAGATTGTCACATCTTGTAACGCTTTCCTTGCTTAAGCAGCACACGCTGATATGCTCGCTGCGTTTTGCGAGTTCATACATTGTCGCGCCAGCGCCAAGCAGTTCATCATCAGGGTGAGCTACCACAAACAAATAATTCATATATGTGTCAGTCCTTTCGGCTTTAGCAATGAATCGGCAAGAGCCATGGCTTTGATAATGATTGTCGACATATTATCATCGCTGTAACCTCCGCACCAGCCTTTAAATGCTATATTTTCATCACGGGAGAGCTCCATATATCTCTTGTGAAGAGCCAAATTACTTTCAGTAGGTATGGGGTAGAATGGGTCGTTTGTACCGTCATACTCCTCGGGAAACTCCCTTGAAACAATAGTAAATGGTTCAGTGATTTTAGATTTATCAAAGAACTTATGCTCTATTGATCTGGTGTAATCGGGTGTACTGCCGGTATAATTTATAACGGCGTTTCCTTGATAATTTGACATATGAAGCAAACTATGCTCCCATCTGAGCGCTCTGTATTCAAGCCGCCCATATTGATAATCGTAATATTGATCTATCATTCCCGTATGCACGACCTTTTTAGCCAAATCAGCCATTGAGCAATCATATTCGGTATTAAGACAAACCTTGCTGCCATCAAGCAACTGGTCGAATATCCGTGTATATCCGCCAATAGGAACGCCTTGCCATCTGTCATGAAAATAATTATTGTCAAACTCATACCTTAACGGAATATTGGCAATAAGCGACGGAGGTAATTCCTTGCAGCTTCTTCCCCACTGCTTTTCGGTATATCCCTTGATAAGCGTGTTGTATATCTTGACGCCAACCAAATCCAGCGCCTGTTCCTCCAGATTTTTTGGACAATCAAAATGTATCCTGTCATTTTCAATTATTTGTCTTGCCTCATCAGGAGTAATCACTCCAAAAATCTGCGAAAAGGTATTCATATTAAACGGCATATTATATGCTCGATTTTCGTTTATAGCCACAGGACTATTGATAAACGGTGCAAACTCGGCAAATCTATTCATAAAATCCCATATAATCTTTGAACTGGTGTGAAATATATGCGCCCCATACTTATGCACCTCAATTCCGCATACGTTTTCGGTATAACAATTCCCTCCGATATGCGGGCGCTTGTCAATAACCAAGCATTTCTTATCATGCTCGGTCATAATATGCGCGAAAACAGAACCAAACAATCCAGCTCCGACAATCAGATAATCATACATAATTCATTTCTCCTAAAAAGGAAGCGTCGGCAGAACACTTCCCGCCGACGCTCTTATTGAGGATGACAAGACACTGAGCTTACAGCACCTTACGATATTATATTACCATTTGGCAAGTGATTTGTCAATGCTGTATTTTTGACATACATTTACACCGAAAGCATTTGCGCCCAGTTTACGCCGAAAAACAGCGTTGATAATTCCTCGCAGGCTTCATCAATATCCCTATAAACCGTTCTCTCGTGTATGTTCTCAGCTTCCGCCGCCTCAATAGCCGTCTTGGGTTCTGACGAAATGTACATAGAGTGCAGAACACGCCACCTACGCTGCTGCTCCTGCTTATTGGAAGATGTGCAGCGCATTTTGTATACATCAAGCATTGTGTCGATATGTTCCATAATCATCTTAACCGTGTAAACCCTATCTTTAATGCTCTTTATCTTCTTAGCGTTGCTATCGCCGAACAGCTCCAGTATCTCATACACTTCTCCCTCATCTATTCTGCTTATGTCATAAACAGCGTTGTTGGCATAATCAGAAAGCAAACGATATTTCTGTATAAGCACCTTGGTGTTATTGTATCGATTATCATAAACCCTTTGTGTCATACTCCTCATTTCCTCACGATATTTATCCACTGCAATCTCTGAGGCAAGTTTTGCAATTGACTCAACGGTTTTTGCAGATAATCTGCTGCCTTTTGGCTTGCTTCTAGTTTCAGTTGCATTACGATGTTCATTAGAAGTTTCTGATTCCGTGATAAGATTGTCCGTCGGCATATTCTTCTTATTCATAAAACACCCTCCATTTCTGATTTCCACTCAGCCCTAAACCAGCCATGATACCCGTCTCCCTCAAAAAACAGGTAGGGCAAAGTCGGCGCGTATGGCTCTAAAGTGGGCGGATAAGCGCCGTTTACCCATTTCTCCAGTTCCTCGACGCATAACTCGCGAATATCATCTTTGACCGGCGCGGTCTCATCATAGGCAAACTGATACGGCGCTGTTACCACGGCTTCTATCGTGTTCATATTGCGGAAGTCGTAGTCGGTGCTGTCTACCCGCTGAAAAACCGTCCACACAATAAGCCGCTGCTCATCGGCAGAACAGGCTCCCGCTTCTCTGTATACCAGCTTCGCGAGCATATCTACGTCGCTGTCTGTGTATTCGTAATGTGGGGGTTTTTCATCTTTTGGAGCAGCAACAGCTCTGATCGGTTCAATTTGCCACGTATTCTCGCTTTTAAGCGGCTTTTTCATATAAGATATATACTTGTGTTCCTTAGGCTTAAAATCGCTTTTAAGCTCTTGTGGAGCGTTTTTGAATGATGTCAGAAGCATGGTAGCTCCGCATACTGTCAAAATCGCCGCAATTCCTGCCGCGTACCTGTTTATTCTCATCTAAATTTCCTCCTTGTTATCTTCCGATAATATTCGTCAAGTCAAAGCAAGCAGATTTTCCGCAGTGACAAGAAATTTGTCGGGATTTGCAAAAACCTCGCCGTAACTCTCCTCGCCCTCAAATTCGTCAATTACAGCTCTTTCCGTAGCGGTCATATCGTAGTAAGCCTTTTTGCCGTAGGACGGCGGCAGACCGCCCTCTTTGCGCCCCGCAAAGATATTGAAGCGTTTAAGCAGCTCCATGTCCTTGAAAATGATATGCGCGGTTCCCTTTTTGTAGAATGTCACAAAAAAGTACCTGAACTCGATATTCTGCGACTGCCCCGCGTTTTCCGCCGAGCTCATGATACGCGAAACGCTTTCCCAACAGTCGGTTATTCCCGTATCAAGATAGCTGAACACCTTTTCAATATCGGCTATTTTGCGACTTATCGCGTAATCAAGGGACAGCACTTTTACGCCCCGCCTGCCCCAAACGTCGCGAAAGGCCTGCAGCGGGATAATGACTTTTCTATTTATCACTCCGCACTTGTTGGTAGCCCAGCCGTTATAATAATGGTGGATATTGCTCGCGCACTCGGGATACCACGAATAATCGCGGGAAAACTCGTGAAACAAGTTCATTATTGCCTTTTCGACGCTGTCCAACGTGCTTTTGGATAATTTGATCTGGATTTCGTAAATATTATCCAGATTAAACTCTACCCGCTTTAGCTCGTCCAGACGCGAAAGAAATTCATTCTGCATTTCTCCCGTCATTTTGCCGCATATCTCGGGACGACCGAAAAACGCTTCCCAATACTTATAGCGCACCTTTTCAAGGTATCTGTTTTCGATTCTGCCGTCATTTGAGTCGCGTATCTTTAATTCAAGAATTGGGCTTTTATATTCATCGGTAAATGATGTAAGAGCCATTTTTGACACGGCGTTGTATTCATTTATCAGCTTTAATCCCGCCTCGCATTCGCGTCGGTACTGCCCTACAACCGCCCTCATATACTCGTCAAGCTCTGCGGAAAGCTGTCCGCATTCGTCGGGGCTCTGCTCCTCGGCTTCCTTCGCCTTTTCCAGACCGTCAAGTATATCGCTCCGAAAGCCTTTCGGAATATCTATGTACACACAGCAGACATTAACATCTGTCGGGCGCTCCGAATTTGCAAAGCATGCGCCGTAATCGTGCACTTTACCGCCGTACTGCTCGATTTTTTCAAGCAGCACCTTACGCTCCAGCGTGTAGGGGTTGTTTATGGTCTCCGAGTTCAGCAGGCAAACGATCTGACCACCGTATTTCTGCATTTCAATCGCCTTTAAAAGGTGCTTTACGCCGTCAGAAAAGGGTGGATTCATAATTATCAGGTCATAGCGTTTAAAGGTCTTTAAAGTGAGGAAATCGTCCGCTATTATGCTGGCGTTCTTTGATTTGAGAAACGCCCTGCACTTCTCGTCGATCTCCACAAGGTCTATAATTTCCGCAAGGAACGGACTTTTTTCATCATTTGATGAACGCCGCCAATGTTGCGCATTATATTCCTTGACCGCAGCCATGGCGAGATTACCGTATCCCGCAGAGGGTTCTAAAATCGTTTCAACTTTATCAAAATTGACAAGCCTCAACATCTTCCGCGCAACGTCCTCGGGAGTAGGGTATAATTCTTTGGGTATCATTCCTGCTTAGCCTCCTGTCCTGTTTTCCAAGGGAAATCCCTGCTCATATTATCCTTGCCGACTATTGGGATAAGGCTGTCTTTCATAAAAAGCGGAATGTCGTTGTAATCGCAATCGTCAATGATATTGTCTATCCATTCATTTTTGGGGACAGCCTTGCCCTTACGGTTTCCTGTTTCCGCTCCTACGATAACCCAACCGGTGATATTATCAAAGCAGAGTTGAACCCAACTGTCATATTTCGTGATATCTTCGAGAAGCGGTTCAACACTAAGAAAAAGATTTGCTTCTTGACAGTTTCCAAGTGCGCGATTTGTTTGTTCTGCTTGTAAATAATTTGTCACAGAAGCTCCGTACCACATATTTTTCAAAAGCGGAAGTTTATTTTTCTTGTGCAGCTCAGCATACCGCTGGGGATTCTTGGTAAGGAACAGATAACGGTGCTGCGGAGCTTTCTCGCAAGCGGTGAAAACCTCCTCTATCCACTCGTCGGGTACCCATTTTCCGAAAAGGTCTGCCATAGAGCAGACAAAGATCGTGCGGGGCTTTTTCAGCTTTTGCGGCTCGTCAAGGCGGTAGCGATGAAGCGTCGGTTCAAAATCGAACGGGTATGGCGATTTCTTTCCCGCTTTGGCAGCGGGGATATCTAATGCTCTTTTTTCGATATCCCGCTCAGTTCCGTGAAGCCCGAAACGTCGTGCAATTCCCTTTGCATAACAGTAGCCGCAACCGTTATAGCAGCCTGTGACGGGATTCCATGTGCTGTCGCACCATTCTATTTTTGTGTTGTTCATATCGTTATGCCCTTTCCGAACGTACATTCTCGCGCTCCTTGCATTTCGCGCAATGATCGGGGTCTGTGGATTTGCTTTGCAGACCGCACTCTATCCACGCGGTTGTGCTTTCGCTGCTGCTCCTTTCCCACTTGGCGTATTTGCAGCAACATGACCTCTCAATGTCTTTCACGGTCATAGTATAACCCCTTATCATACAAAATTCTTTGGCGGAGTTTCAAAGTTTTCGTCGCACTTGCGCCAAAGGTGTAGACAGTACTTGTGATTGTTCACATATTCGGATTTTGGCGGGTGATACTGTATCACGCACTCGTCGTCGTTCCAGAACATATCCTTTACCCTGCACATTTCCTCCCATGTAGGGCAGCGGGTGGAATATGATACGCTCACGTGTTCCCAACCTCCTGCCCATGAAAATACCACCGTTGCGGGCCTGGCTTTTATCCCGCCAAGATACAGGAAGCCGCAGCCGCCGTCTATGTCTGTGTCCGCTAAATGCAGGCTTTTTATTTGCTTTATTTCGTCAAGTGTTTTCATTGTGTGCCTCCTGCTCAATTAGTTCTGCGTTGTCGTGGATATTGCCTATAACCTCGCATTCTTTGCTGAGAATATCGCTGCCGAATATATAACCGTAAATTCCGTCGTTAAGAACAAACTCTCCAATGTATCTATCGAACTCAACAAACCCTATGACGGTTTTAGTTCTGCCATACTTTGTTTTTACAATATCCCCCTCGAAAATGAGCCTGCCGTTATCATCGCGTAACCCCGTACATTCGCCGAGGGTTGAGGGGCCGATCTGAATTTGCAGTCTCCCACCGCCAGACGGGTAAGTGACTATATAATAATCAATACCACCCGGAATGGTGCTCCCAGTATATTTAACAGGATAAAGAATTCCCTCAACCCATTCGCCGTTATGTTCCTTGTTGTTTATGCGCTTCCCGCGCCAAATTCCTCTAAGCTCGTCCATTTCTGTTACCTCTCTTTCTTCTCTGTATCGCCCCACAA
>CAMWLH010000118.1 GCA_947175045.1 uncultured Clostridia bacterium
CGCATATCAATATAACAGATAAACATATAAAATCTAACAAAACAAACCGCTACACTAAATTTTCATTTACTACTATATTGTACCATATCCTCTACTAAAAGTCAACCACATCCTGTTTTAATAGTTAATGATCACAAATTGAAATCCACATTGTGTCAATATTACAAAACTATTGACAACTAAGCGAAATTCTGGTAAAATAAATATGTATATGTAATTCGGAAAGGAGCAGCTTCGCAAGAAGTGTACATGAATTATGCCGGTAAGATTCAGAAGCATAACCGCTTTTTTTCTGGCGCTAGGTCTTTTCCTTATCAGCTCGGAAAGGGCATACGCCGCAAAGGAATCCCCCCTTCAGCACCGCATAGTATATGAGTTCAACGAGACCAACGGACTGCCCACGGGCGAAGCGAACACCGTTCTCCAGACCTCGGACGGGTTTGTGTGGATAGGCAGCTACGGCGGACTTATCCGCTATGACAGCACCTCATTCCGCAACTACTCCGACGGCGGAGTGTTCCCCTCCTCCAGCGTGCGGGCGCTTTTTGAGGACAGCAAGGGGCGGCTGTGGATAGGCACGAACGATATGGGAGTTTTCCTCTACGAAAACTGCGAATTTAAGCGCTTTACATATGAGGACAAAACCAAATATCTGTCTGTGCGCGATTTCGCCGAGGATAAAAACGGCACTGTCTACGCGGCGACCACCTCGGGTATGGCAAAGGTCGGCGAGAACCGCCTGGAATATGTCGCGGAATGGATAAGCGATACCGTGGTGTACAGCCTCGACGTTGACAACAACGGGGTAATATGGGCTTGTATCGACGGCGGTATGGCTATACTCATATCGGGCGGCGAGGTAATAGGCTCGTTTGAGAGCGACGGACTGCTGGATTCCCCGCTGTACTGCGTGGGACACGACAACGACGGCACCCTTTACCTCGGCACCAGCGGAAACAGCATTTACCGCCTGGAGCTCGCCGACGACAGCTACACCCAAAGCTCCTATAGGCTCACCGAGCTGAAAACGGGAGAGGTCTCCACCTTCAACGCCATTGCCGAGGACAGCAACGGAAACCTGTGGGCGGCGGCGCTGAACGGCGTGGGCTACTTCGACGGCGACTTCGACTGGCACACGATTGACGCGGAACACGCCACCTCGGCGGGCAATATTGCCTTCGATTACGAGGGGAACGTCTGGATAGCCTCGGGCAGCTACGGCATAATTCACCTTGTCGAGGGGCAGTTCTGCAACGCCAACGCGGCGGCGGAGCTCTCCGAGACCTCGATAAACGCAGCGGAGGTATGCGGCGACAGCATATATCTCGCTACGGACACGGGAATAATCATTCTCGACTCCGACTATAAGCAGATACACAACGAACTGACCGAAATGCTGGACGGCGACAGGGTACGCAATATCACCTGCGACAGCGAGGGGTATGTGTGGATAGGAACCTACTACAATAACGCGCTGGTGCGCTATGATCCCAACAGCGGCGAGATCACGCAATACACCACCGAAAACGGTCTTAGCGACAACCAGATACGTATGATCTTAGAGCTTTCCGACGGCGGGATAGCCGTCGCTTCACAGAACGGCGTGTCAATTATCCGCAACGGCGAGGTCACAAAGACCTACACCGAGAAGGATGGGCTGAGCTACCCCATAATCCTCTGCCTTTGCGAGGGTTCGGACGGGACGCTCTACGCGGGCAGCGACGGTCAGGGCTTTTATACGATAAAGGACGATACCGTCACCCACTACGGCTTTGAGCAGGGGCTTCCCGCGGGAGTTGTGCTGAGAATGCTCCCCGACGGGGACGATGGGCTTTTCATAAGTGCGGGCAACAGCCTTTATTACTGGAATTTTCAGAGCTTTCGGCTGCTGGACAACTACCCCAAAAGCCCCGGAAGTATCTTCGATATGTGCTTTTCGGGCAGCGAATTGTGGCTTATGCAGAGCAACGGCATAAACGCCGTTGACCGCGCGCGGCTGCTTTCGGGCGAAGATACCTCGGTAAGAGTCATCGGAGTTTCCTACGGGCTTACCGGCTCGCTGAACGCGAACTCCTGGAACGATATGCGGGACGGTCTGTTGTATCTTTGTACCGCAAACGGGCTGTCAATACTCGATATGGAGGAAAGCAGCGCGGAGCACTCCGCCATAAACGCGCTTATTTACCGCGTTACGGCGGACGACGAGGTGTATGAGCTACCCGACGAAATCACCGTTGGCGGCAATACCACACGTCTTACCTTTGATTTTGCGGCGCTGAGCTATTCGGGCAGAGAGGTTACCGTAAGATACAGCCTCAAGGGCTTTGACGACAAGACTTACAGCATTACCAACGCCAATCCCATGACCGCTAGCTACACCAACCTTTCGGGCGGCGACTACGAATTTCTTATTGAAGTAATGGGAATGAACGGGGAAAATGTTATCACGTCCCACTCGATAGCCGTTCACAAGGATTATCTGCTGTGGGAATATCTGTGGTTCAAAATAGCTATGATAGTTGTACTGCTGGGACTGACGGCTCTTGTGACTATCTCTGTTATCCGCGTCAAGACAAATCATCTTAAACGCAGGCAGAGGGATTATCAGCACCTTATAGGGGAATCCCTGCGTACCTTTGCGAACGCTATCGACGCCAAGGATAAGTACACCAACGGTCACTCGCTGCGCGTGGCGGCGTATACGCTGGAGCTGGCAAAGAAGCTGAATGTTTCCCCCGAGGATCAGGAGCGGCTGTACTACATCGCGCTGCTGCACGATATCGGCAAGATCGGCATTCCCGACAGGATACTCAACAAGCCCGGCAAGCTCACTCCCGAGGAAATAGAAGTCATAAGGCGGCACCCCGCGATGGGCGGCGAGATCTTAAAGGATTTCAAATCGCTCCCCGGCATTTCCGACGGTGCGCGTTATCACCACGAGCGCTACGACGGAAAGGGCTACAACGAGGGGCTCAAGGGCGAGGAGATACCCTTTTTCGCGCGTATAATCTGCGTTGCGGACAGCTACGACACCATGGCGGGAGGACGGCGCTATTCGGAAAGCCGCGACTCCGATTTCATCAAGGAGGAGCTTAAGCGCTGCTCGGGCACGCAGTTTGACCCCGTTGTCGTGGAGGCTATGCTTCAGATAATCGAGGATGGCAAGGCGCCCATAACGCTGGAGGACAACAACATACGAATGTTCTATATCGACCATGACAAGGAGGAAATCTGACGTGAACAGGGAATGGTCAGATATGAACAGACAGGTTCAGCTTTTGCTGAAAAAGGAGAGCAGCTTTTCCGAGGGCATAAACACCCTTCTTACCCTGCGGCAGACGCTGCTTAATGAAATGTTCTCTTTTAAGGATAGGCTGAGCAGTGAGGATTTCAACGCAATGCCCTTTCCAAAGGCTGACGGGTATCACTGTAAAACTGTCGCGTATTCGCTCTGGCATATTTTCCGAATTGAGGATATAGTGCTGCACACGCTTATACTCGGAGATGAGCAGGTTCTGTTCTCGAGCGGCTTTGACAATCGGATAAACTCACCCATTATTACCACGGGAAACGAGCTTGTAGGTGAAGAAATAGCCGATTTTTCAAGAAAACTGAATATCGGGGAGCTTTATGCTTATTTGAAAGCTGTCATAAATTCCTCCGAAGTGTGGCTGAAAGGGCTCACCTTTGGCGAGCTTAAAAACAAAATATCAGCCGAAAACAGAGGTCGGCTGATATCACTTAACGTTGTCAGCGAAAACGAAAACGCCGCCTGGCTGGTGGACTACTGGTGCAAAAAAGATGTCCGCGGGCTTATTCAGATGCCCTTTTCAAGGCACTGGATAATGCACACCGAAGCCTGTGAAAGAATAATAAACGGGCTGAAAAAATAGTTTCACGAAGTTCAAGGAGCTGTCTATGACTATTGACGATCTGCATATTGTTAACTACTGCCACCGCAGCTGCACGCCTTTACTGAATATAATGCGTTTGCCGAAAGATGAGGCGTTTGCGCTCGCGCATGAAATGGCTGAACAGAACAAGGAAACAACTGCGTTTTACAGATTTGCGGATTTTGAAAATTATTATCCCGAACGCCTGAAGACGGATATGCTGCTGTACAACCGCTTTACAGAGCTCGGCGGAAAACCCTTGCAGGAGCACCCTCTTTCGTTCGTGCTGCAAGGAAGCGATTTTCTGGACAACTGGTTTGACTGCGGGATCGTCACAAAGATACCGTTAAATCATATTCATTCGGAGCACATCAGCTTTACATACGGCGACAGTATGACCTCCCTCAAACAGCACGGAGAGCTTACCATGCTTACCAAAGATATGCTATTTAAGGCAATAACGGACTTTGGCGGCACGGTTGATGAATTTTTGGCGAACGTTGCCGAGCGGTATAATTATATAGAGGTGCAGGTTTGGGACGATGAGTGCTTGAGGGTATAACATGAACGACCTGATTTTAGTAAAGCCTGCAAAGGCGCACGAGGCGCAGGTAATGGCGTTTCGTGAGGAAATGCAAAGAAACGGCGAGGGCTTTTACGGCTGCTCCGGACTGAACAATACAGCAAATTATGATGAGTGGCTCGACTTTGAGGGACGCTTTGCCCACAACGGGTGGTCGCCGTCCACGACATATCTGGGTATTCGTATCTCCGACGGTATGCTTGTAGGAATGATCGACCTTAGACATGAACTTTCAAGCATTTTGCTGAAATATAACGGTCAGATAGGTTACAGCGTCCGCCCCTCGGAGCGGGGAAAGGGTTATGCTTGTCAAATGTTATTGCTTGTGCTCAAAGAGGCGGGAAAATTTGGGCACAAAAGTGTTCTTGTGTGCTGCAACAAGGCAAACATTCGATCCGCAAAAGTGATACAAAAGTGCGGCGGCGTACTTGAAAATGAAGTGGTCCACGAGTTCAGCCCTGTCGGCAGACCAGATATTATCCAAAGATATCTGATCGAAATTACAGAAAAAACACGCTCATAGAAATTCTATGAGCGTGTATACGTTTGCCGTTAGCGTATGCAATCAAGCCTTGCCGATAGAGCCGAACAGCTCCATCTTTTCCTTAACGGTAGCCTTGATAGCCTCGAAGCCGGGAGCGAGCAGCTTTCTGGGATCAAAGCCCTTGCCCTGCTGATCCTTGCCCTCTTCGATGTACTTCCTCGTAGCCTCCTGGAACGCAAGCTGGCACTCGGTATTAACGTTGATTTTCGCAACGCCGAGAGAAATAGCCTTCTTTATCATATCCGCAGGAATACCTGTACCGCCGTGCAGTACAAGCGGCATATCGCCTACCGCGTTCTTGACCGCCTCAAGCGTCTCAAAGGACAGACCCGACCAGTTCTCGGGATATTTTCCGTGAATGTTTCCGATACCCGCCGCAAGCATTGTTACGCCCAGATCGGCGATAGCCTTGCACTCGTTGGGGTCGGCGCACTCGCCCATGCCGACAACGCCGTCTTCCTCGCCGCCGATAGAGCCTACCTCAGCCTCAAGCGAGATGCCGAGAACGTCGCAGGTGTTTACCAGAGCGGTGGTCTTGGCAATATTTTCCTCAATGGGATAGTGTGAGCCGTCGAACATGATGGAGGAGAAGCCCGCGTTGATGCAAGCCTTAGCGCCCTCAAACGTGCCGTGGTCAAGGTGCAGCGCAACGGGAACCGTGATACCCAGCTCGTTGATCATGCCCTTAACCATACCAACTACCGTGGTATAGCCGCACATATACTTGCCAGCGCCCTCGGAAACACCGAGAATAACAGGCGACTTCAGCTCCTGCGCGGTGAGCAGGATAGCCTTTGTCCATTCAAGGTTGTTGATGTTGAACTGACCAACGGCGTACTTTCCGTCGCGAGCCTTGTTCAGCATTTCTTTTGCAGAAACTAACATACAAATATCTCCTTTGGTTTGAAATATCGGAATAAGGGCAGACCACAGTCCGCGCCTGAAATCCATTACTTTAATTATACCTCATTTTCCGCAAAAAAGCAATATATTTTGAAAAATTTTTCAATTATTATGCCGTTTTCTTCAAAATATCTATCAGCTCGCGCCAGTCATGAATATGTAAATAGTCAAAATCGGGAAGCGCGGAATTATCCGCTCCCGAGCTTGACGAGACCCCGACCGATCTGTCGTCATAATGCACGGGATAGATCCCCGCGCCATGAGCGCCGAAAATGTCCGCTGCTACGCTGTTGCCGCAGTACCACACCCTGTCCGCGGAAAGCCCCGCCTTTTTCAGCGCGATATCAAACAGAACGCGGCTCGGCTTGCGGTACATATAATCGCTTGAGGTGATGAAAAACTCAAATCTGTTGTTGGGCAGAAGCCGGTTTATCCGCTCCGCAAGCGCCTCTCCCGACCAGACGAGGTTGCTGATGACCGCCGTCCGTATCTTATTCTCGTTCAGAAAATCCAGCATTTTATCCGCATACGGCATCACCGCTCCGGGGGTAGCCGCCGACCAGAACACTATCTCCCACTCAACAGGAGTAAGAGAAAATTCCAGATTCAGAAGCTCTGCGGTGATTCTGTTACCCACCCGCGCGCAGATATCACAATTACGTGACT
>CAMWLH010000119.1 GCA_947175045.1 uncultured Clostridia bacterium
ACGCTGCCCACCTGAACGTCCAGCTCAAAGCTGTACTTTCTGGTTACCGTTCCGTCGTCGGCAGTTTCGGTCTCGTACTTGGAGGTTTCCGCCGCCTTTGTGAGGTCAAGCGAGAAAGCGTCAGATTTGAGAACCGCACCCTCTGCCTTAGCCGAGGTAGCCAGCTGATTGACGCTTACCTTATAGTCCCCGTTGAGCGAGGACGACGTGGTGGTAACCTTAAGACCCATAGCGTCCTTGCCGCTTGTGGTGTTGGTAACGGTGCTGCTGAACTGGTTGAACCTGGTCGGGCTCATCAGATAGCTGTTCTTGTTCAGAATATTGAAGTACTTATTCTTGAAAGAGGTCAGCTTGTCTATAACATCACGGTACGCCTCCTGCTGCCAGGAAATCGTTGTAAGCTTTTTCTGCTGATTATCGATTTTGGTCTGATAGGTTTCCATCATCGCGCTGATGATGCTTTCCGTATCAAGGCCCGAATTCATGCCGCTAAAGCGGATCTGACTGCTTGAAGCCATTTACTTATCCTCCTGATTATGTGATTTCAGAAGCGCGTCAATTCCGATGTTTGAAACATGCGCCGACTGCTCGTTGGTCGTCTGTGTTTCCTTGAGCTCGCTTCTGATGATTTTTATCTCTTTGGGAGCATTTACTCCGATCTTCACCTTATCTCTTGTGATCTCCAGCACCGTTATTTCGATGTCATCGGATATCAAAATGCTTTCGTCCTGTTTACGGGTAACTACCAGCATATCAACCCTCCTCGGAATATACGGGGCATTTGAAGTCATAATGTTCCGTAAGAATTATCTGCGCGGCTACATTGTCCTTTAAATTCAGAACTATGGGACACCTTAAATTGATTGTCGTTTTTCTGTAATCGTCGGGAACTATTGCCGCCGCAAGCATGATGTGAGGGGTATTTTCGTCCATGTTCAGCAGCTCCTGCTCTTCGTCGGATATCTCAAAACGGTAATCCGGGCACACCAGTGTGGGATCGTACACCACAAAGCAGGGCTCGGCGCTCTCCACCGACTGGAGCCACATGGGGAACTTCCCGTCACCGAGAGGGCTCAGCAGCGTGTAGCGCTTTGTCTGCTCGAAGCCGATGATACCCTCGGGAAAGGTAATGATCGTTTTTTCGTCGATCTCGACCTCTCCGAAATCTCTGGTAATAATCTTCATATCACACGCCGTAAACGGCGGCTCCTTTCAAGTGATCAGCCGGAGTCGCGCGGAAAGCCGCGCGGCACGGCTATACCTTTACGTCAATAACAGGCGGATCGTAATTCGGGTTAGCGCTCACGGGGAAGTATATCGGATCGCCGACATACTCTATCTCCACACGGGGATAATCCTTAACGATAAGCTCTACGCTGCCCGGGATAAATTCCATCGGAAGCTGGGGCGTAAGATCCCAGTCGATGTCCTGCGAACCCATCTGATACTCGATGTTGAGCGTGCCCGCTTCAAAGGTGATATCCGCGCCCTCCTTGGGAAGGAACTCCATGATCGTTTCAACGGTAGCCCCCGCACGGACGTTTTGTCTGGCGATATCCGAAGCCTTAACACCTCTCGCCAGCATATCTCCCTCCGAAGCAACGCGCGCCGTGCCCTGAAAAGCGAGCGACCAGCCCTCGTTTGCCTTCTGCTTGAGCATATCACCGTCGTTCATATGCCCGAAGCCAAGGCTCTTTCTCGCTTCATAGGTGTCAATTTTCAGCTTGAGAGGTTCCGCTTCCATAACATAACCTCCGTTTTTGGTGGAAATATTCACCTTCGGCTGCCTGTCGTCGGGATATTCATAGGTCGCGTTAGTCACCTTGATCTCAATTTTTATGGGGATCGTGGTTATTTGCAGCAAATTAGGGTTCAAAACCAACACCTCCTTTTTTGATTTTTGAACTATTTTACGACAACGGGGTTTGTTTTCGCATCATGCGCACACTCCGCCGCCGATATTTGCTTTTATCCTGAGCCGCGTTTCACGGCTTATCAAAATCCTTTCCGATACGAGCATTGCCCGTATATGTCCGCAGCGGGCGGATTCGGCGAATTTTTCGCGCTCGGCCGCCCTATGCTGTTCAATAATTAAATATAGTTGAATATGCTGTTGCCTACCGTCATTGACGACATTTGCAGGCAGGCGTTGTAGATCGCCTCAAACTGCTTGAGCAGCGTGATCTCATATTCGGGGTCTACCGCTTCAAGGTCATCCTGGCGCTCCTTAAGATTGGTGTCGCGCACCTCGAGACGGTTGATGTTGAAATCGATAAATTCCTCCGAGCAACCCATATCCGCGATCTTTATCAGCAGACTCTCGCTCGCGTTGACTATTCTGTCGATACAGCCGTTCGCGTACTCGATATCTCCGTTTCTCAGCGCCTTCGCCGCGTCCAGCGTAAGCTGAATGTAGTTTTCGGAGTAGGTTTTTTCACGATTGACGCTTACATTTTCGTCGCCATTTACCGCTCTTACCGTTACCTTTTCGCCCTCTTTGGTGACGATACCGTCTTCGTCAATATGCGGGCAGTTGTCCGCGCCGAAAGCGGCCTTAAGTGCCTGGTTTATTGCGGTCACCGTGTCCTTAAGGTTGTATTCGCCGTTCGGATTTCCGTCTGTACCCGTCGACTCTGCCGCGGTAAAGGTTATCGTTTCTTTCTTATCGCCGCACTCAACGACGAAAGAGTATGTCTTGTTCGCTTCAAGCCCTATCAGACCAACTCTGTAATTGTCGGTATATCCGACCTCGTTGGTGAAATCCAGCTTGGAGTACTTATCGGGGTCTGCGTTGGGATTGTTCATAATGCAGACCGTTTTGTTATCAATGGTGATGGTGCCTGTCTCGGTATCTATCACCATGGTATTCTCGGGAACGTTAGTGGGATCCGCGGGATCTATCTCCACATTTATATCCTCATACTGATACGCTTCCTTGATCTTAGCCGCGATATCTCCCATAAGGGTCTGCTTATCCGTCGAGGTACCGGTTCGTATGTATACGGTTTTCTTGATATTGTCCGCATAGACGTCCAGCGCGTAATTCTTTGACGGTCCGATGGAGTTTATGTCGATATCCGCGAACCCGCTCTCCGCGCCGCAGCCGGAAACCTCAGCGCCGTTAAAGGATATCTTAAGCACCGACTGAGGGTCAACCTTCTGCGTTTCCTGGTTTATGACCATGCCAAGTCCGATGTCGATATAAACGTCGTCCGAACAGGGGAACTTTCTCGCGTCATTATAAGCGTTTATCGGAACGCCGTTATAGGTAACGGTGACCGCGTTCCCATTCGCGTCCTCAAGGATATTGAACGGCATCTGGTCGTTGTTGCTTCCGCCGTATATTACACGCCCCGCGGAATCGGTATTGAATATCGAAACGAGGGACTTCGCCTTTGTTTCAAGCTGCTGCGCGTAGATTGCCAAGTCGCCTCTGTCTTTGTATGTGTTGCACGCCGCGACAAGCGTTTCGCGAATCAGCGCCAAATCTTCCGACACCTGCAGCAGAGAGGTCTCCGCCTCGGTGTAGAACTTGTTGGCAGTCTTAAGGTTTTCAGTATATTGCGCCGTGTTGTAGAGCTGACGCCTTACGTTCAGCGCCTTTGCCGCGGAAAGAGGAGCCTCGCTCGCGCGGTTGAAATCACGCCCCGACCATATCTTCTGCATAGAGTTGGTCTTCTGCTCCGCGATACGGTTTATATTACGGTTATAGCCTCTTAAAATCGTCTGGTTGGTAATTCTCATTCTGTCCTAACCCCCTTACAGCCTTACAGTCCTACTCTGCCTGTGCCGTTTATCAGCTTATCCAGCATATCGTCTATCGCGGTGGTAATTCTCGAGGAAGCCGCGAACCACTTCTGATAGTTCAGCATATTCAGACCCTCCTCGTCCAGCGTTACGCCGGAAACGTCGTCCCTTGCGTCCAGCAGGGTGTTGACCGTAACTACCGCGGTATCATAGCGGCTCTTTTCATATGCGATCGTCTGACCAAGGCGGTTGCTGACAAATGAGATATACTCATAAATCGAGCCCTTAAAGTCGTTTGCGTTTCCAAAGGAAAGATTTATATTGTCAAACTGGGATATCAGATACAGGACGTTGGTATTCTGGTAGGTAACGTTACCCTCGGTGTCGGTTATTTCCTTATAGCCGTACTCATAGTTCCATGTACCGTCCTCAAGCGTGCGTGTCTGACCTATCATAGTGGGGTCTTCCATCCACGCCTCGGACACATGAATATTGCCCGCGGTGATGACTACTGAGTCGGTCTCGATACCGTCGATCTGCGCCATGAACATCGCCCTGTTCTCATAGCCGGGCTCCTCATAGCCGTTAGCCTTGTTAAAGGTCTGGGCGAGAGTGCTTGCGAAAGCGTTCAGCGCACTCTTGAAGTAAGCAATGCCGTAGTAGCCGTTCTGGTTTCCCGTCGCGTACACGCCGTTGCCGTTTATCATGTTCTGGTAGCCCTTGAGTATTCCGTTTTGCAGAATGAGATCTTCACCGCTGGAGAAATACAGTATAGCCTCTCCGTAATCGTCGTAATCTCTCATTATAATGCTGTTGGTCTTGAATTTCTCTCCGTCGAGCACTCTCACGCCCGCCATGTCAACGCTGAACGTGCCGTTTGAGTTGTATGTAACGGAAATGTTGCCGTATGTAGCCAGCTCGTCAACATACATATTAAGCTCGTCGTACAGCTCGTTGGGACCGTAGTCGTTGGGATAATGGAACTTTTCCTTGGCGATTTTCTCGTTGAGGAAATTCATCTGCTCCAGCATACCGTTGATATACTGCACGGTATCCTCAAGTTCCCCGACATAGGTATCCTCAATCTGCTTGATCTCTTGATAATAACTGTTGAGCGCCTGGCACAGGTTTGTCGCGGCATTTCTCGCAATGGTAGCGACCTCGCGGCTGTCTGGCTTTTCCTCCGAATAGTCTTGAAGCGCGTTAAAGAATTGCTGCGTGTGGTACTGCAGACCATCCGTCTCGAAGTTGTCCAGAACGTCCTCTATCTCCGACAGTATGGTCATGGTTTTGTTGGTCTCCGCCTCTATTGAGACGTTTTCGCGGTAACGCTTGTCTATATAAGAGTCTCTCACCTGGGAAACTCCGTAAGCGTTTACGCCGTAGCCGTTAAGGGAAAGGCTGTTTGTGGGGCTGCTCCAGCGCAGCTCTCTGTTTCCCGAAACGTACATCGCGTACAAATCAACGCGCTGCCTTGTGTACCCGGGGGTATTTATATTGGCAACGTTATTTCCGACAATATCCTGGCACTTATTAGCCATCTGCAAGGTTCTTTTCTGAACCTCAAATCCCAACATCGTAGGTCGCATTTTCTGTCCTCCTAAATCTGCCTGATAACCTGAGCCGACGACACCCCGCCGTAGACCTTTGACGCGCTTTTGTCGTAGGTCTCGGGTTTCTCGAAGATACCCGCCTGCTTAACAAATTCCCGCTGATTTTCCAGCTTCTTCTTGACGATATCGTTGGTTTCCTCGTTTATCGTCTTGATGTTCTCAAGCAGCTCCGTAAGTTGATTTATAAGCAAATTCATCTTTGCTCTGTAACCCTCGGGAACCTCTTCAACAAGCTC
Source organism: uncultured Clostridia bacterium (assembly GCA_947175045.1). Lineage (GTDB taxonomy): Bacteria > Bacillota > Clostridia > Oscillospirales > Ruminococcaceae > CAG-115. The sequence continues at coordinate 5,597 of CAMWLH010000119.1, forward strand.
CGCGAGTTTTTTGCCCTGCAATCCGAGACCCTTGAAAAGCTCCTCTCTCTTATCCTCAAGCGATTTGCTCTTCATAAGGAACGCCTGCTCCTTATTAAGCGACTCCGTGAGCCAATCCAGGTCGTCAGTCATTATCTTCGTGCGTTTTTTCATCAGAAAAACCAGAAGCTCTCTGTAAAAATCCACATCTATTTCCAGACACCGCGTGACCGCGTTTGTAACTCTTTCAGTCATCATATCACCCCATCAAGATATAGCCCGCAAGCTCCGCGGGGTCTACGCCCTCCTCCGCGAACCGCTGCGCTTCAAGCAGCTCCTGCGGTGCGGCGTCCGCCTTTATATCCTGTACGATCCCGCTTCTTGCCGCCGTCAGCGCGTCGGCAAAGCCGAATTCGATCCTGTCTGTTCTGTCTGTTTTTTTAACGGAAGCAGAGGCATCGGACTTATTTGGAGCACTGACTTTCTGCGAAGTGTATGAAGTTATCACTCCGTTAATTCTTTTGATCTCCATAAAATTGCCTCCTTATTTTAAAAATTTTTTCGCGACCCGCCCGCCACGGCTTACTCCGCTTCGCTCCGTTACGCCGTATCGGGCTCTCGCGAAAAAAATCGCTGCGTGGGCGTTACGTTGCTTTTTAACGCCGTCTCTGATAGGCAAGCTCTGCGGTTTTTCCGGCACTGTTTATTGCTTGACATTGCCGTTTATGCGGGTGCGTAAGCCTGCGGATTTTGCCGCATACTTATCCCGTTGATAATAGCTCTATATATTATATCGTCAAGACATATCAAAAACTTTAGCATTTTCGATAATTTTTTTTACAATCGCCTATCTTGTGGCGAGCGGAGCGTCCAAATACAAAAAGCGCCCCCTTGCGGGGGCGCCACAGCTTGTAGAAAAAGTTACGGCAACGCAATGTTGCCGCAGGAATTTTTCGCAAGCCGATTTGAAAGCGCAGCCCGCGAAGCGGGCGGAGC
>CAMWLH010000120.1 GCA_947175045.1 uncultured Clostridia bacterium
CAATGCGCCGGACGTTCACTTATCGGAAATGATACGATAAAACTCTATGAGAAAATCATACAAATATCCCGAGGCTTTGTAATTCCCGAAAACGCTGTCCGATCTTATCGCTTCATGCATTTTTCTGAAGATATGCTCCAGCGTCTTTATCTCCCTTAGCTTAAATACCGACGGCTGCGACAGCCCGAAATGCTTTAGGATATCCTCCGCCGCATATCCCGCGGGCACTACCCAATGAACATCCCACACGTCCTTGTCGGTATAGTATTCATGCGGATAGTGAGCGGGCATGAATACAGCCGTAAAGGGCGGTATCGGTATGGTCTTACCATCAAGAAGAAGCGTACCGCCGCCTTTTGTGCAGTACAGTATCTGCGGACAGGGATAGCCCTCCGTTCTGATTATGTGATCCTGACAATGCTGCTGACCCATATTCAGAAGATACAACGGCAGCTCTCTTTCGTTGCGTATTATGGGATAGTCGCAGAAGAACAAAAAAACATCTCCTCTGTTTAATATTGTTATATAATTATAATATCATCTATTGACCGATTTGTCAAGAGGTGCTATAATTTAAGCAGCACCGCACAAGCCCTGTGCGGTACTGCTCAAAAAACGAAAAGAGGTATTGCAATGGACATTTCAAAGCTCGCAGCCCCCGATACTCCCAAAAGCAAAATGATATATCACGAAAACCCCGAGGCGCTGCACATAAACACTCTTGACAAGCACTGCTATTTTATTCCTTTCGGAAAAGATCAAAACCCCTTTGAGAACAGGGAAAGCTCCGACCGCCTGTGCCTTCTGAACGGTCAATGGGATTTTAGGTATTACGACAGCATCGTTGATATGGAGGACAGCTTCACCGATGTTCCCTTTACGGAAAAAATACCCGTCCCGTCAAACTGGCAGCTTCACGGCTATGACAAGCCGCAGTATACTAATGTATGGTATCCCATACCCTACGACCCGCCCTATGTGCCGGACGATATCCCCGTAGGGGTTTACCGCCGCAGCTATGACTATTCCCGCGACGGAATGGACAGGATACTGGTTTTTGAGGGCGTTGACAGCTGCGTCTATCTTTACGTCAACGGCGTGTTTGCGGGGTATTCGCAGGTTTCGCACTGCACGAGCGAGTTCAACATCACTCCCCTGCTCAATGAGGGCGAAAACACCATTACCGCAGCCGTTCTGAAATGGTGCGACGGCACCTATCTGGAGGATCAGGACAAATTCAGGCTGTCCGGTATCTTCCGCGACGTATACGTTTTGTCACGTCCCGAAAAAAGGGTGGAAAATTACATTTTAAAAACGGAGCTTTCGGAGGACTTTTCCTCCGCGGAGCTTAGATTTACCGCGTACGGCTGCGACGTAAGGGCGGAGCTGTCCGACAGCCGCGGAAACAGAATCGCGGAATTTGCCGCGGCGGACGGCAAAACGGCTTCCGTGCGCATAGCTTCTCCTATTCTATGGTCGGCGGAAAAGCCCTGCCTTTACGATCTCATTATTTATGCGGGCGATGAAACCATCGGGGAAAAGGTGGGATTCCGAACGATCTCGGCAGAGGGCGGCGTTGTGAAGATCAACGGAAAAGCGGTGAAATTCAAGGGAGTAAACCGCCACGACAGCTACCCCGACACGGGATATTACGCGTCCGTCGCGCAGATGAAAAAGGATATAGAGATTATGAAGCGGCATAACATCAATGCCGTAAGGACTTCCCATTACCCGAATTCGCCGCTGTTTTACAGGCTTTGCGACGAGTACGGGCTTTATGTCATAGACGAGGGTGATATGGAGTCTCACGGCTGCGTGGACGTATACAACGATTTCAGATGGGATTGCGAAAACGCCTATAACGGTATCGCGCTGCTCGCCTCCAACGAACGTTTTGGAAAAGCCATAACCGACCGTGCGGAATCCCTGGTGAAAAGGGATATCAACCGTCCCTGCGTAGTGTTCTGGTCGTTGGGCAACGAAAGCGGCTACGGCACAAATATGCTTGCTGCGGCGGAGCTTGTCAAGTCACTTGACGACACAAGGCTTCTCCACTATGAAAGCCTGCACCATCTTGATGACACGCCGAACGATATCTTGGACGTGATCTCACAGATGTACCCCTCTCCCGAGGATATGCGTAAATTCCTGCAAAACGAGAATGAAAAGCGGTCCCTTGTGCTGTGCGAATACTGCCACGCTATGGGCAACGGTCCCGGCGACGCGGAGGATTACCATGAGGTGTTCTATTCCGACGAGCGCTTCTGCGGCGGCTTTGTATGGGAGTGGAGCGATCACGCGTGCATTCTCGGATATACCGAGGACGGCAGGGCAAAATACGGCTACGGCGGAGATTTCAACGAAAGGCACAACGACGGGAATTTCTGCATGGACGCCCTGACCTATCCCGACAGAACACCTCACACGGGGCTGTTGGAAATCAAGCAGGTTTACCGCCCCGTGCGTGTTGAAAGTAAAAACGACGGCGGCGCCTTTATTTTCAAAAGTATGCTCGAATTTGAAAACGCGGGAGATATCCTGGACTGCCGCTACGAAATAACCTATGACGGCGGCTGTATCGCGGAGGGTCCGCTGAGCTTTTCCGTCGAGCCTATGGGCAGCACGGAGGTATTTGTTCCGCAGGCGGCGCGGACAGACGGAAGGGAAACGTATATCCGCTTTATATTCACCGCAAAGGAGGACACCCTGTTCTGCGAAAAGGGCTACGAGGTTTGTTTCGACCAGGTGCGTATCGGCGGCGCTTCCGCGGCGGCGGAGACCGCACGGGAGAGTTCCCCCGCGGAGCTTGAGGATATGCCGCTCTCCGTCAGCGTAAAGGCAAACGGGATCTCCTACCGCTTCAACAAGCGGCTTTCGGAGTTTGATTCCATAAGCGTAAACGGAAAAGAGCTGCTCGACAAACCAATGGAGTTTAATTTCTTCCGCGCCCCCGTTGACAACGACGTTATGAAGAACGACTGGTACAGAGCGCACCTCAACGAACATACCGCAAGGAATTACGGCGTAACTGCCGCGAAAACCTCTGACGGCGTTGACATATCCCTCCGCCAGTCCTTCGGCTGGAGCGTTCATCAGCCCTTCGCCTATATGGACACGGTCTATACTATCATGAATGACGGCACGCTGCGCGTTAAATGCAGGGCGGAATTTTCAAACAAGGTATCTTTCCTGCCAAGATTCGGCATACGGCTGTTTATGCCGAGGAGCTTTGATAAGGTGGAATATTTCGGGTACGGTCCCTATGAGAGCTATATCGACAAGCACCAATCGAGCTATATGGGCAATTTCTCCGCGCTTATAAACGAAATGCACGAGGATTACGTCCGCCCGCAGGAAAATTCTTCTCATTACGGCTGCAAACATATGACCGTTACGGACGGAGAAACAAGCGTGAGATTCACAGCGGCGGAGGACTTCTCTTTCAGCGCCTCGGAATATACTCAGGAGGAGCTCGCCTCAAAGCGGCACAATTTCGAACTGCAAAAATTCGGAAGCAGCGTTATCTGCGTGGACGGCAAAATGGCGGGGGTAGGCTCCAACGCCTGCGGTCCGCAGCTTGCGGAAAAGTATCGCCTGCCGCTGCCCGTTGTTTCGGCTGAGTTTTATATCCGAATATCGAACGCAGGCAGCACCGAGACGATATGATCATTTGTGTATGAACAGTATATCGCTTAAACCGCATTGCGGGATATTCCGACCAGTGTGTAAAGCGATTTTATCACTTTTTATTGTCGCCAAACAATCTTCCCTCTGCTTCCAATAAATTAGAACCTGTACCAATAGCCCGAAATGCTTGGATTGCGAAGCAAATTTCGCGCATTTCAAGGCGGTTTTTCGCAGGCGTACTGTATGTACGTCAAGAAAAACCAACGAAGAAAGGCGTGAAATTTGTCGCAAAACAAGCGTTGAGCGGCTATTGGTACGGGTTCTTAAATTTGTTATAGAGCGCCCGGGCAAAGCGCGGCACTTTTCGTACGGGCGCTTTGCGTTTACAAAAAAATTGCGCGGAACCCCAATATACCTTGACAATAGTTGGGATATGCATTATAATTATATTATGTAATTCCGACAATTAACAGGAGGTACGATATGCAATACCGCAGACTTGGAAAAACCGATCTAACGGTAAGCGAGATAGGCTTCGGCGCCGAGTGGCTGGAGCGCCACAATTATGAGGAGTGCAAGGCTTTAATAGACCGTGCCGACGAGCTTGGCATCAATATTCTGGACTGCTGGATGTCTGAGCCGAACGTCCGCAGCAATATCGGGAAAGCGCTTGCGGGCAGGCGTGAGCGTTGGTATATTCAGGGACATATAGGCTCCGCCTGGCAGAACGGACAGTATGTACGCACCCGCGACACGGATATGTGCCGCGCAGCTTTTGAAGACCTGCTTACCCGCTTGCAGACAGACTACATAGACCTGGGAATGATACACTTTGTCGATCAGGAGAGCGACTGGGAAGCCGCTATAAACAGTCCGTATATGCAATATGTCAATGAGCTTAAGAAAAGCGGGAAAATACGTCATATAGGCATGAGCACCCACAATCCGCTTATGGCAAAGCGCGCGGCGGAGAGCGGGATCGTTGAAATGCTGCTGTTCAGCGTAAACCCCGCGTTCGACCTGCTGCCTCCTACCGACGATATCAACAGCTATTTCGCCGAGGAATATCAGGAGGGGCTTGGCGGTATCGACCCCGACAGAGCCGAGCTCTACAAGCTCTGCGAGCAGAACGACGTGGGGATCACTGTAATGAAGGGCTACGCGGGCGGACGTTTGTTTGACGCGGAGCGCTCCCCGTTCGGCGTGGCGCTGACCCCCGTGCAGTGTATACACTACTGCCTGACCCGCCCCGCGGTAGCCTCCGTTATGGCGGGATACGACACCATAGAGCACATAGAGCAGGCTGTCGCATACGAGACCGCTTCCGCCGAGGAAAAAGACTATGCGGGCATTCTCGCGAAAGCCCCCCGCCATACGTTCGGACAGGGAGAATGCACCTACTGCGGTCACTGCAAGCCCTGCCCTGCCGAGATAGATATCGCTATGGTAAATAAATATTACGATCTGGCGACCATGCAGACGGAAATTCCCGCCACGGTAAAGGCACATTATCTCGCGCTGGAACACAAAGCCGATGCTTGTATCGGCTGCAAGAGCTGCGAGGAGCGCTGCCCGTTCGGCGTTAAGATCGCAGAGCGAATGAAAAATACCGCGGAGTTGTTTCGATAATAAAAAAAGCCCTTGACAAATTCGCAAAAAGTGGTATAATATATGTAGCAAATTTCGCTGTACGCTGTGAAAACGCCGCGGATTTTTCACAGCATGGCTGCGATATTTTGCTTTGAAACAACTGAAAAGAATATCAGGGGAGCTGTAAAAGGCTGAGAGGAAGTTCCGACTTCGACCCTAAACCTGATTCGGATAATGCCGACGTAGGAAGTATGTTCTGCCGCTTGTGCGCAACGCCTTGCGGTGATTTGATATGCTTGCTGCGTCCGAGTTCGCTCGGGCGTTTTCTTTTCTCATTATTTAACAAAGGAGAATCAAAATGAAGAAAAACAAAATCCATGTTATGGTGGAGGGCGGGATAATGGTCGCTCTCGCGTTCGTGCTAAGCCTTGTGACTATATACAAGCTGCCGTGGGGCGGCTCTGTCACACTGCTGTCAATGCTGCCTATCATTGTGTTCAGCATAAGGAACGGAGCTGCAAACGGACTCGCCTGCTCGTTTGTTTACTCGCTCACGCAGCTTGTTTATGGGCTCGCCGTCGACGGGCTGCTCGGCTGGGGACTTACCCCGGGTATGCTCGCCGCCTGTATATTCCTTGACTACATCGCGGCGTTTACCGTGCTGGGCTTGGCAGGAGCGTTCCGCAAGCATGACATCGGCGGCTGGATAAGCGGGTCTGTAATGGCGATAGCGATCCGTTACGGAATGCACGTCATAAGCGGCTCGGTGGTATTCGCAAGTGCGGGCAAGCTGTGGGAGGGGCTTGAGATAAGCAACACCTGGCTTTACAGCATGGCATACAATGCCTGCTATATGCTCCCCGAGATGATACTTACGACCTTGGGGGCAGTCGTGCTCTTTAAGAGCGGCGCTATCAAGATGATACTTAAGGGCGGAGAGGTCAAAAATACCGTCTGACCGGTTCCCGCAATCGCGCGGAGTGAGTGCAGCGAACGGCGCGTGCTTGCGGGAATTTTGAAATTTTTTAAATAATCCGCTCTAAGTCAACCTTTATATACAGTATTATCCCTCCGCGGTATGCGGAGGGATATTTTTATTGTTTCAATCTGAATGACGAGATCTGCTCTTGGAGCAGTCTTGCCTGCGAGAACAGCTCCGCGCTTACCGCGGCAGCCTCCTCGCTGCTTGCGGTGTTGGTCTGCGTAACGTCGGCTATCTGACCAACGCTCTGATTTATTTGCGTGATAGCCTCCGCCTCGTCGCGCACTGCGTCCGCGATAACTCCGATATCCTTGTTGGAACCTGTTACAAGCTCCATGGTCTTTTGCAGCGTTTCCGAAA
>CAMWLH010000121.1 GCA_947175045.1 uncultured Clostridia bacterium
GACGAGGACTTTATGGCAGCCTACGAAAAGGCGGAGGAGCTGCGCGGAGAGCTTGACGTGTCGCTTTACAAAAAGCCGAAAAAGATGAAATCGCTTCTGGACAGGCTTCAGAGCGGAGGCTTTGCGGGCTTTGCCTACGCGGACGGAGAAATAAGATGGTTCTGAAGCTCCATTGCGTATTTTGGCATTGGCTTTTACATTGACAACGAAAGGGGTTTTAACTATGAAAAAGGTTATTCTGCTCGGCGAACCTCTGGAGCTGTTTCGGGCTGAGAGCGGCTCTCTTTCGGAGGCTGAACGGTTTACCGTGTCGGCAGCGGGAGCGGAGCTTAACGTTGCCGTAGGATTGGCACGTCTTGGGCTTCACCCCGTATATGTCACGATGGTGGGAAGCGACGCTGGCGGCGACAGGATACTCGCCTTTATGCGCAAACACGGTATTGACAGCAGCCTTGCAGCCGAGGACAACTATCATCAGACAAGCGTACTGATGAAAAGCGGCTGTGAAGTGCGGCGGCTAACGGAAAACCCGGCGGTTTCATTTATACCCGCATCGGTTTTTGATAAAATCGATTTTTCGGAGATAAGCGCGGTGTGCTTTTCGGGAAGCTTCCCCACACTATGCGATAACACCGCCCAAGCCGCGTTACATATAACCGAGCTCGCGAGGGCGGCGGAAGTTCCCGTGGTATTCGACCCCAATCTGCGCGGAGCGCCGAAAAATTCCCAAAAAGCAATAGATATTATAAATGATTTTGCCGCAAAAGCGGATATATTCCTGCCCAGCCTTAACGAAGCAAAGGTGCTGTGCGGGCTTGACGATCCCGAGGAGATCGCGGAGCACTACCTTTCCAAGGGAACCCGCAAGATAGTCATAAAGCTCGGAAAGCGCGGGGCGTTTTACAAAAGCGCTGTGGAGAGCGGCATAGCCCCCACATTCCGCGCGGACGAGGTAGTTGATGAGGAGGGAGCGGGCGACGGCTTCACGGCGGGGCTGATAAGCGGGATATGCGAGGAGATACCGCTCGGCGAGGCTGTGGTGAGAGCCAATGCGGTAGGCTGTATGCAGATACAGTGCAGGGGCGCTCACGAGGGTCTGCCCACAATGGAGCAGCTACGCGAATATATGCTCGACCACCGCTTTGTGGTGGAGGGCTGCAAGGAATTCTGAGAACTTGTTCTGAAGCGCAAAACGCTTTAAAGCCGATATCTGGAGGACTTGATGACATTATACGTTTCCGACCTGGACGGAACGCTGCTGCGCTCGGATCAGACGCTTTCCGTGGAAACGGTAAGCACGCTGAACAGGCTGATGGCTGATGGGGTAATGTTTACCTACGCCACCGCGCGCTCGTTCAGCAGCGCCGCTCCCTTAGTAAGCGCCTTAAAGCTGACAATCCCCGCTGTGATTTTCAACGGGGTTTTTGTCGTTGACCCCAAAACGGGGGAGCACCTTATCGAGAATATTTTTTCCGAGGAAAGCTTTGAGCTTGCACAAGACTATTTTATAGCCAATAATCTTGCTCCGCTGGTGTATTCCTTTATAGACGGCAGGGAGCGTGTATCGTATCTCAAGGACAGATTGGACGAGGTGCGCGGTTATGTGGAATCAAGGCGTGGTGATAAACGGCTTCGCCCTGTGCGGAGCTATCGTGAGCTGTTTAAGGGCAGCGTGTTTTATTTTACGCTTTTTAACCCTAAAAATCCCGCGGAAATGGACGGGATATTCTCGCGCGGAAACGGATTTTCAAGGAATTATATGAAAGATACCTATGACGACAGCATGTGGTATGAGATTTTCAGCAGCGAAGCAAGCAAGGCGGGAGCGCTGCGGCAGGCGGCGGAGCTTGTGAGGGCAAATGAGCTTGTATGCTTCGGCGATAACAGCAACGATATGTCCATGATACTGTCGGCGGATATAGGAGTGGCTGTGGGCAACGCCTGTGAGGAGCTGAGGAAAAACGCCGATATTGTTATCGGCACAAACAACGAGGGCGCGGTCGCGGAATTTATCAGACGGCGCGAAAATGTTCCGCAGTCGGCGAACAGGTTCTCGGAGGCTCTGGGACGGGCTATGATACGCCAAAAGGGTATGCACGGCTCGGTGGGAACGCAGAACGAAAAGCTTATCCACGCCACCCTCAAAAACTACTACGCGCCCTTTTCGGACGAACAGGAGATAAAGATCGGGAATTTTTTTGCCGACGCGGTGAACGAGGGGGGTATTTTTGAAATACAGACCCGCGCGCTGAAGCGGCTTTCGGAAAAGCTCAGGCAGTTTTCCGCGGGCTCGCATGTTACCGTCGTATACCCTATCGAAGCTAACGTGCGCACAACATACATAAATACCGATACGGGAGAAATCGTAAAGGAGACGCCATACCGCAGCCATAACCCGAAGCTAAAAATATTCTCGGAGCTGTATTCCATCAGGGAGTTTATTTTTAACGGCAGCGTCAGCGTGATACTTGCACGGCTTAAGCTGGACAAGCGGGTGTATTTCAGCGGGCAGATGCCGAATATGCGTAACCGGCTCGCACGGAAAAAGGTTTATATCGAGAAAGTCCCTCTGGAGCTGCTGGAGGAAATACGGCTGGACAATTCGCATGACTACGCGCGGTGGATGCCGGAAAATCTCCCCAAGAGGTTTACAAAAAATGAGTTCTGCGCCGCCGTCAAGGACTCCCCCGCCTCGCTGCGGCTGGAGCTTTTAAGAGCGGCGGGGCTGATCGTGCAGGTCGGCAAGAGCGGGCGGAGCTATGTGTATTCGGTAAAGAAAGGGGAACTGTGATGACACGGTTCATTGTCGGCAGGGCGTGCTGCGATATATCCGAAAAAATGCGGCGGGAGATGACCGATCTTCTTCAAAAAAATCCCGAAGAGCAGAAAATAATATACATCGTTCCCGACCAGTTTGAATACGAAACGGAAAAGGCGGTGTACCGCGCTCTGGACGGGCGCGGTCTGGCGGGACGCTCCTCCGAAGTAAACATCCGCACGTTTTCCTCGCTTTCGGAGGAGATACTCAGCACACTTGACGAGAAAAAACGTCCCGCGGACGATATCGTCAAGAATATCATAATGCACCGTGTGGTCAAGGAGCACAAAAACGAGCTGCGCGCGCTCGGCGCGATCGCGGAAAAGCCCGGCTTCTGCCACAGAATGGTGCAGACCGTGACCATGCTCAAAACCGCCGGGATCGCCGACAGAGAGCTGTCGGAGGAAAATATCGAGCTGAAGCTGTCGGAGCTGCCCGAGATCAACGGCGAGAGCGCCGACCGCAGGGATATCCGCGGCTACACACTCATAACCGACAAGCTGAGGGACGTGGGACTGTTGTACCTTGCATACAACGCGCGGCTCTCGGAGCGCTATCTTGACAAGCTGGACTTCACCGCGCGGGCGGCGGAGCTTATTTCCTCGACGGATATTTTTGACGACGCGCGGGTATTCGTGGACTGCTTTAACGACTTCACCAACAGCCAGATGGATTTTCTTAAGAACGTGGTGACCTACTCGGAAAATGTTACGCTGGGATTTGCCGCGGAGCTTTCCCCGCGCGCGGGGCGCGGGGATATATTCGGGACGATAAACCAACGTATAGCGCGGCTTAAGGAGCAGGCGGAGATAGAGGGCGAAGCGGTATTCTGCACCGAGGGCTTTATGGAGCGAATAAGCAGCGAAGCGGTGCGGTTTCTTTCGGATAATATTTACGGCGAGGGGCAGAGCGGCGCGGAGGAACCTCCCGAGCTCATCACCGCGCGGGATATACATGAAGAACTTGACTATGTCGCGGCGAGGATACGGCAGCTCACCACCGAAAACGGTATGCGCTACAAGGACATCGCGGTGCTGTGCACGGGACCCGACGTTTACGGGAGCTATGTGGAGAGCGCTTTCGCAAAATATGATATCCCAATATTCTGCGATATTCCTGAAAGTATACTTCATCAGCCGCCGGTAAACTTCATCATTTCGCTGCTTAACGCGGTAAGGAGCTTCTCGGCGGAGACCTTGCTGAGCTATGTCAAGACGGAATTTTTGCAGCGGGAGATAATCGGGCGGGACGGCAAACCGCGAATGGCGGGGCTTACCAAAAAGGATATAGACGTTTTCGAGACCTATATTTTTGAGTGGGCTGTGGGAACGGACGCGCTGAAAAAGGAGTTCACATTTAACGACCCGAACACTCCCCGCGCGGAGGAGATACGAAAGGCGGTAGTAGACCCGCTGCTGTCGCTCGGGGAGCGCCTTAAGGACAGGAACGGCGACGAGATCACCGCAGAGATTTACGAGTTTATAATAAATGAGGTGGGAATGAACCGCGCCGTCGCCGCGCGCTGCAAAAACGCTGACGGGACGGTAAACTCCGAGCTTATTTCGCTGTATCAGCGGCTTTGGGATACTATCTCGGGAATATTCGACAGCCTGTGGCACGGGCTGAAAAACGATAAGATCCCGCTTGCGGAGTACGCGCGGCTGTTCCGCGACATCTGCGCGGAGACTACCCTCGCCAAGCCGCCGCAGTACGTCGACACGGTGCTGGTGGGAGATATCGACAGGACGCGCGCAGGCGACGTAAAGGCGGTCTTTATTATCGGAGCGCTGTATGACACGTTCCCCTCCCCCGCGGCGGAGGCGGGAATTTTCTCGGAGTTTGAAACGGAGCTTATCCGCGAGAATATCTTCAATTTTGACAACACTCACAAAAAGGAATACTCCCTGAAAAGCGCCAAGGAGCAGTACTGTCTGTCCCTTTATCGCGTTTACAGGGCTATCTCGCTCCCCTCGGAGCTGCTTTGCGTGAGCTGCCCCGAAACGGATATTTCGGGAAGAGCGGTCATTCGCTCGGAGATATTCGGGGAGATCGCAAGACTGTTCACAAACGCAAGGGTACGCAAGGCGGCGGAGCTCGGCGAGGCTTTCTACTGCCGCTCGCTTAAGGCTGCAAGACAGCGCTATGCGGCGGGGATATATTCCGACAGCGCGGAGCAGTCCTCGCTGCGAGATGCCCTGATAAACGCGGGTCAAGGGGAGTACGTCGGGCGGCTCGGACGGTTAAAGGACAACCGTCGGTACGGGCAGTCGCGGAAACTAAGCAAAAATACCGCCGAAAAGCTGTTTACCACCAATATTTCCGCCACAAGGATAGAAGCTCTCAGCACCTGCCGCTTTGCGTACTTCTGCGAGCAGGGGCTTAAAATTCGGCAGATGAAGCAGCGCAGCTTCAACAGCCTGTTCAGGGGAAACGCGGTGCATTATGTGCTTCAAAAGGTCCTGGAGCGCTACTGCTGCGATATGGAGGGATTTTTCGGGCTTGACAGACGAGCTGTCGCGGGTCTGGTGGACTTCTACCTCACGGAATACCGCATAAAGGAGACCAGCGGGGATTTCGCGGGGGACAAGCGAATAGAATATCTGTACAACAATATCGCCGTAGCCGCCTGCGATGTGCTGATAGTTATACAGGCGGAATTTGCCGCAAGGTATTACCGCCCCAAGCTGTTTGAGCTTAAGCTGTCGGAGAGCCCCGAAGCGGGTCTGGCGGACAACGGCGGGGTGTTTGAGGGAGCTTTGCCCGAAGCCGCGCTGTTCACGGAAACCAAGGCGGAGCTTCCCGAAAGCGGCGGGTCTGCCGCGGCGCAAAGGGGCAGCATTTACGTCAGACCTCTTAGGATCACAGCGGGCGGGCGCGAGTTCAATATCACGGGCACCATCGACCGCGTGGATATGTTCACGGACGAAGCTGGGCGGCAGTATCTGCGCGTGGTGGATTACAAGACGGGACGGCGGCAGTTCAGCGTTCACAGTGCGAAATACGGCGTAAACGTACAAATGCCGCTGTACCTGTTCGCGCTGTGCGACGCAAATAAGGACGAGGTATTCCCGGGAGGAGTCGCCTATACTCCCGCGAAAATCTCGGGAGCAATGCCGAGCCGCCTTTCAGCGTTCAATCTGCTGTCGCAGAGCTACAAGCAAAGCGGAATGTACGTTCTCGACCCCTCCACCTCGGAGGAAATGGAGCACTACGCGGACTATATCACGAAAATAATATCGGGCGGTATCGGCGATCCGAATGAGAAGCTCCCCAAGCCGGAGGATATCCTGCCCGATCAGGACAATCGGCTTACGGCGGAGGAATTTGAGAGCTTCCGCAAAGAATGTATCGGGACTATCGGAAGCAGGCTGGAGCTGCTGTTTGACGGAGATATCGAGCCCGTTCCGCTGAGCTACAAGGAAAAGGAGAACGTCGAGGGAAAGAGCGTTTCAAGGAACAGGTGCGCCTGCGACTACTGCCGATTTGAGGAGATATGCGGGAACGCAGGAGAACGTGAGGAAGTTCCCGCAGCTCCCAAAAAAGAAAAAACAGAAAAAAAAGCAACATAACGCCCCCGCATTAAGGGGCACACAGGTCAGAACAGAAAACCGCCCACGCAGGGAAATTTTCCGCGAGAGCCTGTGAAAACGGAGCGAAGCGGAGTTTTCGCGGGCGGGTCGCGGAA
>CAMWLH010000122.1 GCA_947175045.1 uncultured Clostridia bacterium
GATTATTTCCAAGACTGAATATCAGAGATTTTACCGAAAGGATATAAAAATATGAGCAAAACGGCAATAATCCCGGGCTCGGCAAGAGGAATAGGCGCGGCTATCGCGCTGAGACTGGCAAAGGACGGGTTCAACATCGCGCTGAACGATGTAAGCGAGAAGAGCTTTGAGAACAACGATATCATGGAGAAGATCACGGCGCTGGGCGTGAAGTGCGAAAAGTACATTGCGGACGTGTCAAGTCATGAGACGTGCGAGGGCTTTGTCAAAAAGGTAAAGGAGGACTTCGGCAGCATTGACGTGCTGGTAAACAATGCGGGTATCACTCGCGACGGTCTGCTGCTGCGCATGGCGGAGGAGAACTACGATGATGTTATACGTATCAATCAGAAGTCGGTGTTCAATATGACAAAGCTGGCAGGCGGGGTCATGCTGCGGCAGAAGAGCGGGCGTATCGTCAATCTCGCTTCGGTGGCGGGTCTGTACGGAAATCCCGGTCAGATGAACTACTCCGCCTCGAAGGGCGCGATAATCGCTATGACAAAGACCGCCGCAAAGGAGCTCGGCAGCAGGGGTATAACGGTGAACGCGGTAGCTCCGGGATTCATTCAGACCCCCATGACGGACAAGCTGACAGACGAGCAGAAAGCCGCAATGCTGGCGCAGATAGCTATGAAGCGATACGGTCAGCCGGAGGAGATAGCGGGCGTGGTGTCTTTCCTGTGCTCGCAGGACGCGTCCTATGTAACGGGACAGACTATCGAGATCAGCGGAGGGCTGAGCATGTAACAGGACAGTCGGCAGATAACTGTCGGTCTTGACTGAAATGCATTTTGATTTTCGGAGGATAAAAAATAAATGGACAGACGAGTTGTAATAACGGGATTGGGAGCGGTAACTCCCTGCGGAAATTCTCCCGAGGAGCTTTGGGAAAATCTCCTGGCGGGAAAGCACGGCTTTGAGCTTGCGCCCTGGTTCGGCGAGCAGGAGCCGGAGGGTCTCAATGTCGTTGCAAGGGTGAAAAACTTTGACCCGTCGGAATATTTTGACAAAAAGGAGCAGCGCCGCAGCGACGTTATCGTGCAGTATGCGGTATACTGCTCCATGAAGGCTCTCGCGGACGCGGGCACGGATTTCAAGGATCTTGATCCTTTCCGCGTGGGAACTATCATCGGCAGCGGTATCGGCGGTATTCACACAACACAGGAGGAACTGCTGACTTACCACAACAAGGGCAATAAAAAGGTCTCCGTGTTCACTATCACAAAGATGATAGGCAATATGGCGGCGGGCGCGGTGGCTATACGCACTGGTTTCAAGGGGAGCAATATGTGCGTTACCACTGCCTGCGCAAGCGGTACGCAGTCCATCGGCGAGGCGTTCCGCGCCATCAAGCACGGATATCTCGACGCGGCGATAGCGGGCGGCACAGAGCACAGCGATATCGGCTTCTGCTTCGCTTCGTTCAATAATATGCACGCCATCACGCGCTCAACAGATGTGGACAGAGCTTCTATCCCCTTTGACGCGGAAAGAAGCGGCTTCGTTCTCGGAGAGGGCTGCGGAATACTTGTTCTTGAGGAGTATGAGCATGCCAAGGCGCGCGGCGCGAAAATTTATGCGGAGATATGCGGATACGGCTCTACCTGCGATGCTTATCACGAAACAAGCCCCGACCCAGATGGAACGGGCGGCGCCAAGGCTATGGAGTTCGCTTATAAGGAAGCGGGAATGTCCCCCGAGGATATCAACTATATAAACGCACACGGCACGGGAACAAAGATGAACGACTGCACCGAGACTATGGCGGTGAAGAAAGCGTTCGGGGAGCACGCGGGGAATATCGCGATAAACTCCACCAAGTCCATGACGGGACATCTTCTCGGCGCGGCGGGCGGTGTTGAGGCGGTTGTGACCGCTCTCTCGGTGAAGAACGGAATTGTTCACCGCACACTCGGGTACAGTGTTCCCGACTCCGAATGCGATCTCGATTATGTTACGGAGGGCACGCGGGAGCTTAAGATCACGGGAGCGCTCAGCAACTCACTCGGCTTCGGCGGACATAACGGCTGCATTTGTATGCGCCCCATAGACGATTGAAAGGACGTGCGATATGAATCTTAAGGACAAAAGACCAATTGAGGATACTATCGAGTGCATTGAAGCGCTGGCGGAGATAGTTAGGAAAAATGACCTCGGAAAGCTGAAGATCAGCCTTGAGGATATGGATATAGTTATCGAAGGGAAGAAAGCGGTTTCCGTGGCTGCTCCCGCTTCTGCGGCGGCAGCGGTGGCTATCGCTCCGCAGAAAGCGGAAATAACCATGGCGGAGGAATCGGGAAATATAGTTACTTCGCCGATAATCGGAACGTTCTACGCTTCTCCCGCTCCCGACAAGCCCCCGTTTGTGAAGGTGGGAGATACCGTGAATGCGGGAGACGTGGTGTGCATAATTGAAAGCATGAAGCTGATGAACGAGATCAACAGCGAGTTCGGCGGCAGGGTTGCGGAGATATATGTAAACAACGGCGACGCGGTAGAGTACGGTCAGAAAATTATGAGGATAGAATAAAGGGAGATATTATGACGTTAAATCTTGAACAGATCAAAGAAATAATTCCCCACCGTGACCCGTTTCTTCTTATAGACGAGGTAACGGAGCTTGAGCCCGGGGTAAGCGTTACCGCGAAAAAGTATCTTAAGCCCGATGAGTATTGGTTTAAGGGACATTTTCCCGGTCAGCCCGTAACTCCCGGGGTGCTGATGATAGAGATGCTGGCGCAGGCGGGTGCGGTGTGCGCTCTCTGTCTGCCCGAGAATAAGGGCAAGATCGCGTTTTTCGCGGGGATAGACAAGGCGCGGTTTCGCGGACAGGTGCTGCCTGGGGATACTTTGGAGCTTCATGTGGAGATGACGGGCAAAAAGGGTCCGATAGGCTTCGGAAAGGCGGTCGCTTCCGTCAACGGCAAAAAGGTGGTTACCGCGGAGATATCCTTTGCGGTGAGCGATCCGCAGCAGTCATAGACCGACAAATGCTTATGGAGTTTTATAATGTTTAATAAGATACTTATAGCCAACCGCGGCGAGATCGCGATAAGGATAATGCGCGCCTGCCGCGAGCTTGGAATAAAGACCGTCGCGGTGTACTCCACGGCGGATAGATCCGCGCTGCACGCGCAGATAGCGGACGAGGCGGTGTGCATTGGTCCCGCGGCGAGCAAGGACAGCTATCTCAACACAAAGGCTATCATTGCCGCCTGTGAGATAACCAACGCAGAGGCGATACACCCCGGGTTCGGTTTTCTGTCGGAAAACGCGGATTTCGCGCGTCTGTGTGAGAAATGCGGGCTGACGTTTATTGGTCCTCCCCCCGAGGTCATGGACGCTATGGGAGATAAAGCCAATGCGAAGCGCACCATGGTCTCCGCGGGCGTTCCCGTTGTGCCGGGGTCTGATGGGGCGGTCAAGACTCTCGGCGAGGCAAGGGATATATGCAAGGAGATAGGTTACCCCGTGATGGTAAAGGCGAGCGCCGGCGGCGGCGGACGCGGAATACGCCTGGTGCAGAGCGAGGAGGAGCTGGAAAACGGCTACGTCGCGGCTCAACAGGAGGCACTGCAATTCTTTGGCAACGACGAGGTATATATCGAGAAATTCATACAGAACCCGCGTCATATCGAGATACAGCTCCTGGCGGACAATTACGGGAACGTAGTTCATCTGGGCGAGCGCGACTGCTCGCTCCAGCGGCGCAATCAGAAGCTGCTGGAGGAAAGTCCCAGCCCCATCATGACCGAGGAGCTCCGCGCGAAAATGGGCGCGGCGGCTGTCAACGCGGCAAAGGTGAGCGGCTACCGCAACGCGGGGACGATTGAGTTCCTGGTGGAAAGGGACAACTTCTATTTTATGGAGATGAACACCCGTATCCAGGTGGAGCACCCCGTGACAGAGTTCGTGACGGGGATTGACTTGGTAAAGGCGCAGATACGCATTGCGGCGGGGGAGAAGCTCTGGTTCGGGCAGGAGGACGTTAAGCTGACAGGGCACGCAATAGAGTGCCGCATCAACGCGGAGGATCCGCGGCATAATTTCCGTCCGTCGCCCGGAGTTATCAAGGCGATACACGTTCCCGGAGGATTCAACGTGCGCATTGACAGCGCGGTGTACGCGGGATACGAGGTGACTCCCTATTACGACAGCATGATAGCCAAAATGCTGGTGAAGGCACCCACAAGAGCCGAGGCGATAATGAAAATGCGCGTGGCGCTGGCGGAGTTTATCATCGAGGGCGGGGAGACCAACGTTGACTTTCAGCTCGCGTTGCTTAAGGACGAGGATTTTGAAAAGGGCGAGTTCGACATCGGCTTTCT
The DNA here is from genome assembly GCA_947175045.1 of uncultured Clostridia bacterium. Lineage (GTDB taxonomy): Bacteria > Bacillota > Clostridia > Oscillospirales > Ruminococcaceae > CAG-115. The sequence goes on from CAMWLH010000122.1 coordinate 4,371, forward strand.
TAACAGAAAAAATGTGATGGGAGATTGAAATGGCGTTAGAGGATTTATTTAAGGTCGTCAAGGATAGATTTACAGACGTTACCCAGTCGGTAACGGGGCAGTCATCGGCGCAGAGGGATATGGAAATTCCCGAGGACCTGCTTTTCAAGTGCCCCCGCTGCGGGAACGTGATGTATAACGAGGAGTTCTGCCGTGCGCTGAAGGTCTGCACGAAGTGCGGCTATCACGCGAGGCTCACCTGGAAAGAACGCCTTGATCTCACCGTTGACAAGGGCAGCTTCAGGGAACTTGATGAAAATCTCCGCTCGCTCAATCCGATAGGATTTCCGCGTTATGAGGATAAGATAAAGTCAATGCAGGAGCAGTGCGGAATGAACGACGCCATCAAAACGGGGGAGTGCACTATCCGCGGCTACCGCTGCGTTATCGGGATAATGGACAGCCACTTTTTTATGGCGAGTATGGGCAGCGTAGTGGGTGAAAAGATCACACGCGTCTTTGAGTACGGTATTGAGCATAAGCTCCCCGTGGTGATGTTCTGCGCTTCGGGCGGAGCGCGTATGCAGGAGGGGATAATCTCCCTTATGCAGATGGCTAAGACAAGCGGCGCGGTAAAGCGCCACAGCGACGCTGGCGGGCTTTATATCTCCGTGTTTACCGACCCCACTACGGGCGGGGTTACCGCTTCCTTTGCGAGCTTGGGAGACGTTATAATCGCCGAGCCGAGGGCACTGATCGGTTTTGCGGGACGACGCGTTATTCAGGATACCATACGCCAACGGCTGCCCGACGACTTCCAGTCCGCGGAATTCCAGCTTGAATGCGGCTTCGCCGATATGATAGTGGAGCGCGGAATGATGAGAAAGCGGATATCGAATATACTTAAGCTCCACGGCTTTCCTAAGGAGGTGGCGGGAAAATGAGCAAGCTGACTGCCTGCGAAAAGCTGGAAATGATCCGACATAAGAACCGCCCCACCGTCAACGACTATATTCCCGCGCTGTTCACGCGTTTTATGGAGTTCCACGGGGACAGGCTCTACGGCGACGACGCGGCTATCATCGGCGGCATAGGATATCTCAGTGATATCCCCGTTACGGTGCTGGCGCAGGTCAAGGGCAGAAATCTCGAGGAAAATAAGCAGACCAACTTCTCAATGCCGCACCCCGAGGGATACCGTAAGGCTCTGCGGCTGGCGCGGCAGGCGGAGAAGTTCCGCCGTCCCGTTATTTGCTTGGTGGACACCCCTGGTGCGTTCTGCGGAATTGAAGCGGAGAAGCGGGGTCAGGGTGAGGCTATCGCGAGAAATATTGCGGAATTTATGACGCTGAAAACTCCCGTCGTTTCTGTGGTTCTCGGAGAGGGCGGCAGCGGCGGCGCGCTGGCTCTGGCGGTGTGCGACGAGCTTGCGATGCTTGAAAACGCTCTGTACAGCGTGATTTCTCCCCGCGGCGCGGCTTCGATACTGTGGAAGGACGCGACAAAGGAAAAGGAAGCCTGCGAGATACTTAAGATCACCGCGGAGGATCTGGCTGCGTTCGGGGTCTGCGACAGGATAATAAACGAGCCGGAGGGCGGCGCTCACATGAACAAGGAGCAGACCGCCGATAACATCTACGAGTATCTTGTGGACGCGGTTCATCGGCTGAATCGGACAAATATCGACGTGTTGGTGGAGCGCAGATATGGCAAGTTCAGAAAAATTGGTATGTTTACCGAATAAATTTGTGCAAAATAACTGTATTTTTTTGCATAAGAAGTATTGATTATTTTAAAGGTATAGTTTATAATATATCTTGACAGTGTTGCGAAAGCGGCAAATAAATTGGAGGTTATTTAAGATGGAAATTTTAGAGAAGGTTAAGAAGCTGATTTCCGAGCAGCTCGACGTTGAGGAGGCTAATATTCAGGAATCATCTTCGATAGCGGACGATCTGGGCGCTGATTCCTTGGACGTTGTTGACTTGGTAATGGCGATTGAGGACGAGTTCAGCATTGAGATCCCCGAGGATCAGGTCGAGAATATCAAGACCGTCGGCGATATCGTCAAGTACATTGAGGACAATCAATAATATCCGGCGCCCGAGCTGCTTTGCAGACCGGGCGCGTTGATAGGTTAATATCC
>CAMWLH010000123.1 GCA_947175045.1 uncultured Clostridia bacterium
GTATGTCAACTGCCTTATTAACATTGTTGCCGGTTTTTGCAAGGATTCTGAGCGCATCGTCAACGTTATTGTTTGCTGCTGAAATAACTCTTACAGCATCGTCGGCGTTGCCGCCTACTTTTCCAAGTATGTCAACTGCCTTATTAACATTGTTGCCGGTTTTTGCAAGGATTCTGAGCGCGTCGTCAACATTATTGTTAGCTGCAGAAATAACTCTTATGGCATCGTCGGTGTTGCCGCCTACTTTTCCAAGTATGTTAACTGCATCGTCAAATGTAACACTTATTGAATTTGTCGGTGCTTTGGGAATTTCTCCACCTATAATTTTTGACATATCCACTGCAGAAACCTTACCTGTTGCTTTATCAAAAAATACGGTTGTTTTACTTATATCAACTTTTGAAATGTTTGATAATCCATTATCAAGTAATGTGATATCATCAATAATATTGAGTTTAGATGCAATATCGCCTGTGATGTTTGTTGATTGATTGAGAACTTCAGGAATTTCCGTTAATATTCCAACGCTATTAGGGTTAACATTATTGCCTAAAACCATAACAACATCTCCGGATTCAGCCCCCGCTTTAGCAACGTTCTGTGATATAAAATCATCAAGAGCGAGAATATCTGTTCCATCGACACCTATACTGCCAACTCTTATTTTGTTTGTACCTTCTATTACTTTCCCTTCAAGCAATTTGAGCGCTGTAGCATCATCCCCGATAGCTTCTGTGACTGCTCTACGAAAGTATTCATTCCATAGAACATCACCCGCTTCAGTTTGGCTTATCATATAGTACTGGCCATTGGAATTTGAACAATAACTTGCAATAGTATTATAATCCACACCAGAATAAAGCACCAAAGTTCCTTCGCCACCAAACGAAACATTTGATGCAATTGTTGTTTGTAAATCCTTAGCAAATTGTGCAAGATCATCACCTGTCAGTGGAGAAGAACTTGTAATGCCATTATCTAACCGCCAAGATTCAACAGACTCAATTAAAAAATCTAATAAATCCATACCAATTAATCCTCCATTTCAATAGCAGTTGCGTTACTCATATTAACAATGATAGAGTTAAGATTTGCTTTCTTTACACCACCTTGATTAACTAACATGGCTTCTTCTATCATTTTTATAATTAAATCTCGCTTTTCCCAAACTGATTTCGGAATAAGAATCTTATTTACATCCCATACCAACTTAAAGCTTTCACGTCGATTCCCTTCGCTTCGAAAATCTTCAACTTCCAAGCGCACGACATATCCATTCCACCACAAATCGTAAATAAGCGGCACATCATGCATACCACCCCCAATGGCAACTAAAAATGCGTTTCGAACTCTGTCTGCTATCCACTCTGATCGCCCTGGCAAAAATATCTGTGGTTTTGTCCCCCAACAGTTTTTCAATCCCATAGACTTGAAAAAATCAAAATCTTTTTCCTGGACAATTTCATGTACAAAAGCCATAACATTCCCTTTCCCGCCGAACGGCGAATAAACTTTTTAAGGCAACACCGCATAATCCAATTTTAAAAACCGGTGCCGCTGCTTACATTCGCAAAAATTCAAACTCTTGATGAACTTGACTAAAAAATGCAACAAGTGAAACGAAGAAGCACAGCGAGCGTCGTTTCATCGTTGTGACGCTTTTAAACGTCTTTGATCAAATGGGGCAGTTGGTTTTGTGCAGGTGAAACAAATCCCTTGCCTTTTTGCAACTACCATAGCAATCTTTGTGTAAATTCAACCGCTTTTGTTGTTTACTTGCATAACATCATCCTTTCTGTTTTGAGAAGCCATGATTTTAATCTGTACTAACATTATACAAAAATAACGTCGAATTTTCAAGGGGTTATTCGCGAACTGTATATAAATTGTACGCGAATTGCAAAAACAATCAAAAGACAATTGATGTTTAAGAATTACCAGAGGTAAACGACAGTTTCTTCACTTTGACAAATCAAAGAAATTTTTTACTTTACCGGCAATAAGCATAATGCTTAATACAACGAACGAGTATGTCATAGCAACAAACAAGTTGTCAAATATTATCATTTTAAGCAGCAGAGCAATAATAAGTTCTGCCGCCGCCATGAGTACTGTCCGCTTTTTATAAACCTTATGCTCCGTTTCATCTAACGGCTTGTTTCTATTCTCTACTGGAGAGAGCATAAGCACGACAGATGCCGCTGCCGCTAAAGCGACATAATACACCCAATCCTCCATATAGAGATATTTCAAACCGATTGAAACTACAATCAGCATAATCACCGAAAAAATGTAACACCTTAAAGGGGTTTTGGCATGATATCCACCAGCAAATGATCTCAGCGGGATATACGCCGCCATGAATACTGCAACCTCAAGAAATACACCGAAAATCAACCCGATGATCAAAGCGGAAGACACGTTGAGCACAGAAACAAGTATCTGGTTTATACCGTATATGTATATCTCCGCGTCCTCCTCTTTGACCACACCGCTATGAACAAGGTTGTTTCCGATTTTTCCCGACAGCCTTGCCAAAAACTCCATAATCAGAACTTGCGGAGCTTCTCGGCGCCTTTGGGCAATTTCGGCTGATGTACAACAAACGCACAAGCCGAATTAACGTTAGCTGCCGTTGCCATTTTTGCCGCTGCCGCGACCGCCTTTTTGAAGCCGATCATTTTGGAGTCCTTTTTGTTGTTTTTCATACGAAAACCATCCTTTCTGTTATGGCAGGTATTCCTCAACCCACCTAATATTATTTTAAACAAATAAAGTCGATTTTTCAAGGCTCTGTTCGCGAACTGTATATAAAACGTACGCGAACTGTAAAAAACAGGCTCAAGGAAGCAAAATCCAAGAACCTGTGTTCACAATTTAATCAATATAGAGAACTACCGTAACTGTGAAAATGTCGTTATCAGGGTTGATATTAACTGTTCCGTTGTATTTTTCAACCGTTTCGTTAACGCTTTTTAATCCATACCCATGATTTTCCTTGTCAGCCTTTGATGTGACTATTACGCCCTTCTCACGTTTTAAAGCGGTTTTAAAAGGATTAGTGACTTTTATCAGCAGCATACCTTTAGAATAATGAATCGCAAAATCAATAAATCTGTTTTGGTAACAAGTGAAGCCGCATGCAGAGCGTTGTCTAAAAGGTTTCCCAGAATGACCGTCATATCAAACGATGAAAGGTTCAGATCCGATGGAAGAGACGCATTGACGCTGACCCTTACTCCATTCTGTTTGGCGGCCTGAAGCTTGAAATTAACTAAACTGTCAATGGCTGGGTATCCCGTATTGATTATTTCGGTTCCGGATTCATAAACATCAACTATATCCGATATATGCTTCTGAGCTTCACTGAGATTGCCGCTCTTTATATCCGAAAACAATGACCTCAGATGATTTTTCATGTCATGTTTTAATATGTTTGAGACCTCCCGCGTTTCGTTAATGATCTGCAGTTGGTTCTCATAATATTTATTCTGTTGCTCTATAATTCCTTTTTCCTGTTTTTCCTGATACAGCCTTGCAACTCTGTCAAACAAAAAGAAAACCGTAAAGTTAATGATTAACACAGCAATTATTGAAATGGTAATCTGGTACATTGAAAGTCCTACAGATTGGAAAATCATTAACAACATAAACAAAGATGAAATTGGAATCAGAAAAAGCGATATCCAGTACGTTTCCGGCAGAGTATTACCAATTTTTATGTTTTTAAACCCGTTTGCAGCCATTGAAACAGCATATATTAAAACATTTACCATAACGATTCCAAATACCGAATGATAATCATTCCTTTCAGCAATAGGGAAATCAATATATCCTGTCAATGTGACAACTATCATTTCCGTGCCGAACATAAATATATATGTTAATAATCCGACAAGAAGTTTTTTCTTAATTGAAGATTGATACAAAAAAGTGAGCAGAAAAATCGCAATAATGTTCACAATTAAATTTATTAATGGTATGTTTATGGTTAAATAAACAGTTGCAGTCAAGGCATAATATAACATATATAACATTGCTTCTACCGAATTCTTTATCTTGCAGCCGTCAAAGAAGGATTTTATAAGTTTATAAACAGAGTAAATACCCAATGCTTGTGAAAGTAAATAGGTCAATGTATATAAAGTGAATTCGTTCATATGTTACCCCTTTCCCATTCCGATATTATTTCCCTTACTTCTTTCCGCCTGTCCCTGCCTATGGGAATGATATCGCCGTTTAACATCGTTATTTCTTCATATTTAATATGGTTGGTATTGTCGTAATTTATAATATACGAACGGTGTACCTATATAAATCTCGCCTCGGATATCTGTTCCGTTATTTCTGCCATAGTAGACTTAAATTCATAATCCCCGCTTTTCGTTGCAATTTTAAAATAATGGTCAAAGCTCTCAAAGTACAGTATATCGTTGAACTTTATTCTGAAAGCTCCCTGCTTACTTTCAAATACAAATACACAATCCCTGCTGCTTAGCAACTCCGCAGTCAGATCCACCATTTTAAAAAGCTTTTCCTTATCTATGGGCTTTTGGAGAAAATTAAGAGGCTGAACATCAAAAAGCTGCCTATCATAACAGTTTTTAGCTGATATGTAAACAATTTTTATAATATTATCCTTCAGTTCCGTCCTGATCAGATGCCCGAGCTCAACACCGTTCATTTTAACAAGCTCAATATCAAGGATTATCAGATCGCAGTGGTTTCTTTTTAAATATTCCCATAGATCTTCCGCATTGAAAAATGACTTGATGTCAAGTTTTATACCTCTAAGCTGTTGATATTCTGCCAGATACTCGTTCACCTGTGTAACCGTATCCTGAAAATCATCACAAACCGCTATTCTTATCATACTCTCACCCCCATACCTTATATTATACCATATAATTCTTATAAAATCAATGCATAACTTTACAGAGTGAGGTATAATATAGATATTTAGGCGGGGATTTGCTTTCGCAAATTCTTCAAATACAGGTAACAACGCGATATTTCGACTATAAAATACGGTTTTGCGGCGGCGTACATTTTTAGAATGACGGCTGAAAAGCTTACGCAACAAGGTTGAGCCTGTCAACGCACTTTTTCTTCATCTCCATAGAGGAATGAACATAACGGTTGAGTGATGTTTACGCTCGAGTGACCAAGCAACTCACTCACAGTCTTGGCATCGAAACCGCTCTCAATGCAAACGGTAGCATAGGTGTGACGGAGCAGATGAAAGTTGGCACTGCGCACGCCACAATCCTTTAACACTGCCTTGAAGCGATTCTGCATGGTGCGGGGCTCTACGGGTTTGTTAGTACCCGATAAAATAAAGTTACCGTCGACGTGCCTGTTTTGCCTCAGAATGTCCAAAACAAATGAAGGAAGCGGAACATCTCTCACCGAGGTCTTGCTCTTGGGAGAGGTTATTTCAATCGCCGTCTTGCTGCCACCGGAACTTCTCGAAACACGCTGAACCGTCTTTGAAACGTGTATAATCCCATTCTGAAAATCAATATCATCCCAAGTGAGAGCGCACAACTCGCCTATGCGAAGCCCCGAATACATTGTAAGAAGTATTCCCAAATTGCTCTCGGTGAGATTGCATTGAAGATAACTCTGAAGTCTGCCTCGCTCATCTTTGTTGAAAACTTTAGTTTCCTTGCTTTCGGATTTGGGCACAGAAATGTTCCGCATGGGGTTTCTAAACCCATATTCACGTTCCGCGTACTTCGCAACGGATCGCATTACTACAAGGATATCGTGAACACTTTTCGCCGACAGACCGCCGAATCCGTTCACTTTGCCGAATTTCAGCATATAGTCCGAAAACTCATTTATAATAGGTGTACCCAGTTCGCCGTAGCTAATGTCTTCAAAATAAGGGATAATGTGCTTGTTAATCAGCTTTTCATAACAGCAGTAGCTTGAATGCTTGACCCGCAGCTTCGCGGACGCAGGCCATTCGTGGCAAAGCTCCTTAAAGGTTTTATCGCAGGTTTTCTCTGCGGAGTTTCCCATGCCAGCATAGGCACAAAGCATTTTCTCCTTTATCTCGGAAAGGCTTTTCGCATACAAATATCTGTACTTGATCTTGCCGTTATCGTCATATCCGAGAGGAATTCGCCCCTCATACCGACCGTCTTTTCTCTTGTAAATGTTCATTGCATTCCTCATTGTTGTTTCCTTTCCGACGCTTGGTCTGACGGCTGAAAAAATTATTCAGCCGAATTAGTTTTTTGATTTTTTACAAATTAGGGCTTTACAAATCATGTTTTATGTGGTATAATAAAGCAGACAGGGGACGCTTTAATTATAGCGCATTACCCCAAACCGCAGTATTATCACATTCACATATTTGAAGATTTTGCGAAACAAAAAAGCAAGTACGGGCAGTTCACACCGTACTTGCTTTTCATTTCAAAAAAATATCCGATATGCGATTTTTCATGCGCTATGTTGCGC
>CAMWLH010000124.1 GCA_947175045.1 uncultured Clostridia bacterium
GCTGTATAAGCCCACGGGCGGCAAGGTGTGGTTCAACGGGGAGCCTATCTCCGCGGGCGCGTGGGACGAGCGTGAGGCTCTTAAAAAAGCCAAAGCCGACAGGAACGGCGGCGAAAGGGCTAAGGAGTATATCGCCGAGGCAAGGGAGAACTACCGCAGGGCGGCGGCTCTGTCGAAGCAGCTTAATAAAAAGTATCCCTCCGTGACCGAGATACAGATGATATTCCAGGATCCCATGGCTTCCCTCAACCCCCGAATGACCATCAAGGAGATAATCGCCGAGGGGCTGCGCATTCACGGCGAGAAAAACGAGGAGGTCATTACGACAAAGGTCTACGATGTGCTGAAAAAGGTGGGGCTTATGCCCGACCACGCCAACCGCTACCCTCACGAGTTCTCGGGCGGACAGCGGCAGCGCATAGGCATAGCGCGGGCGATAATAATGCAGCCCAAGGTGATAATTGCGGACGAGCCGGTGTCGGCGCTGGACGTTTCCATTCAGGCGCAGGTAATAAATCTGCTGGGACAGCTCCGCGACGAGATGGGGCTGACGATATTGTTTATCGCTCACGATCTGTCGGTGGTGAAGTATTTCTCCGACAGGATAGGGGTAATGTATTTTGGGCATATGGTGGAGATGGCGGACGCGGACGAGCTTTTCGCGCGGCCGCTGCACGGCTACACCAAAGCGTTGCTGTCGGCGATACCGCTGCCCGACCCCTACACCGAAAAGCACCGCAAGAGGATATTCTATCAGCGCCCCGTATACACCCCCGAGGAAGAGGCGAAATTTGCGCTGCGCGAGATATACCCGGGGCATTTTGTGCGCTGTACGGAGCTTGAGGAAATGAATCTGCGCCGCGAAAGGGAAAAGGACTGATGAAGCGGGGCTCGTGGATCGCCGCGTCGGTGAGCGGCGCGGTAATTATGGCGCTCGCTCTGCTGTGGCAGGGTCTTGAAAACGCAAAAACAGCCGCCGACTGGCTGAGAATGCTGAGCAATTCCGCGCTGCTTGCGGGGGTTATCCTCGCGGGAATTGGTGCGCTCGCGTGGGTGTCCGACGAGCACTTCTTTGACGGGATACGCTACGCCGCTTCCTCGCTTTTCAGCCATCTGCGCGGCAAGCCCAAGCGCTACGCGACATACTACGATTATATCCACAGAGAAAAGGAAAAGGGCGGCGGGTTTTCTATGGTAGTCCCGGGGCTTATTTTCCTGGGGATCGCGATACTGCTTACGGGGCTGTATTATGCGGTGTGATCTCACGGAGGTAAAAATGACGAACATTCTGGAGCTTATCGGACAAAGAACCAGCTACCGCGGGCGGTATAGGGACGAAAGTGTGCCCAAAGAAACGCTGAGGGCAATTATGGAGGCTGGGCTCTCCGCCCCCTCCGGCTGCAATAAACAGACAACCTCGCTTATTGCGGTGGACGACCCGGCGCTCCTGTCGGAGATCAGGGCAATGATCGACCCGCCGATATGCGAGACTGCTCCTGCTTTGATATGTGTTCTTACGCAGAGGGTCTGCGCTTACCGTGACAGGTGTTTCAGTGTGCAGGATTATTCCGCCGCGATAGAAAATATGCTGCTTGCGATAAAAGCGCTGGGATATGAAAGCTGCTGGTATGAGGGGCATATCACCGACGAGGACAGGATCGGGGACAAAATAGCAAAAAAGCTGGGAGTTCCCGACGGTTACGAGCTTGTGTGTGTTCTCCCCGTAGGTGCCGCAGCCGACCCTTTGAAGAAACCGCTCAAAAAATCCTTTGAAGGGCGCGCGTGGTTCAACGGTTTTAAAAAAGAATAAAATCACCTCCGAAAACTTCGGGGGTGATTTAGCTTGTAGAAAAAGTTACAGCAACACAGTGTTGACGCAGGAATTTTTCGCAAGCCGATTTAAAAGCTCCGCCCGCGAAGCGGGCGGAGCTTTTAAATCGAGGCTAACGGAACCCGCCGAAGGCGGGTGCAGTGGTGCGGAAAATTCGCATTTAAATAATTTGCTCCTCGTCAACATTGACAAAGTTCAAAGAAAATGGTATAATCGTATATGCATTATAAAATGCAAATTTTGAGGAAAGGAGGAATTTATATTATGAATAAATTACAGCTTGGGAGGGCCGGTCGTTTTTAGTCCTTCCGAGAGAGGAGGAACTTATGAACATATTAAGAGCAAGCTCCGAGGACGAAATGATCCTGGAGTATTTAAAGGCGGAGTACCGTTCCGAGAGATTTTCGGAGCAGATCGAAAAAGCTATGGAGGAGCTTTCTCTGAACGAGAGCATAATATTATCCGCGGACTTGAATAACGCCATCGAAAACACTGCGAGAAAAAGTCTGCTCGGGGAGTTTCGGGGGTACGGTCAGAACCGCGAATTATTCGAGAATTTTCCCGGCGAGGTACAATGGAGCCTATGCAATTTCGTGAGCCATGATCTGAACAGCATAAGATACATTGATTACAGTTACTGGAATGAATTATCGCAGGGAACGCATTCGCCGCTAACAGCCGCGCGGACAATACAAAATGGTGTTGAGATATACGGTCAGAGCAACGCGGGCTTTGTCAGAGCCGCGGAATATATAAAAGGCGGCGGGAAATTTCCAAGACCTATCCTGTTGACGTCCGATTTGGAGCGTTTTGTTATAGTTGAGGGACATCTCAGAATAACAGCCTTTGCGCTGGCGCCCGAATACTTTGATAATGTTGAATGTTTTGTCGGAAAATGCGGCGGGGACGAGCTGAAAAAATGGCTTTAGCATAAGTGACGGAGCTGCGCGATAACGTCCGCAGCTCCTTTTTCTTTGCAAACTAACATAAAAACATATTGCTTTTTTGTTAAATTTCAGTTATAATAACAGAAGAAGCTGTAAACGTTTCACAGCCCCCGTATATCACATGAAAGGAAGAAAGATCAATGTTAAAAATCGGTATCAGACCCGTAATTGACGGACGGCAGTTCGGAATCCGCGAGAGTCTTGAAGTCCAGACCATGGACATGGCAAAGGCTGCCGCGGAGCTTATCACCTCAAAGGTTCGCCACGCGAGCGGCGAGCCTGTGGAGTGCGTTATCGCGGACACCACCATCGGCGGAATAGCTGAGAGCGCCGCCTGCGCGGAGAAATTCGCTAAGGAGAACGTTGTCGCTACCCTTACGGTAACGCCCTGCTGGTGCTATGTAACGCAGGTAATCGACGAAGACCCGAATACCATAAAGGCTATATGGGGCTTTAACGGCACGGAGCGCCCCGGAGCGGTATTCCTGGCGGCGGCTAATTCCGCATACGCTCAGATAGGAATGCCCTGCTTTTCAATCTACGGCCACGACGTAAAGGACGCGGACGACAAGGTGATCCCCGCGGACGTTGAGGAAAAGATACTGCGCTTCGCCCGCTGCGCGGCGGCGGTCGGCGATATGAAAAACAAGAGCTATGTGAATATCGGCGCGTCGGCAATGGGCATCGCGGGCTCCTACTGCAACGAGGATTTCTTCCGCAGCTACCTCGGTATTCACCCCGAATGGGTGGATATGACGGAGATAATCCGCCGCGAGAAGCTGGGCATTTATGACGAGGCGGAGTATAAAAAGGCTCTCGCCTGGATAAAGGAGAAGTGCCCCGAGGGAATCGACATAAATCCCACTGAGGGAATGACCTATATGCGCCCCGTTCTCTCCGAAAAGGAAAAGGAGGAGAACTGGGAGTTTATCGCGAAAATGACCTGTATTATCCGCGATATCCTCAAGGGCAATCCTAAGCTCGCCGAAATGGGCTGGCTGGAGGAGGCTAAGGGCAGAAACGCGATCATGGGCGGGTTCCAGGGTCAGAGAATGTGGACGGACTTTATGCCCAACGCGGATTTCTCCGAGGCTATACTTAACTCCACCTTTGACTGGAACGGCGCAAGAGAGCCTATCCCGTTCGCTACCGAAAATGACGGACTGAACGGAGTTACCCTTATGCTGCTTCACCTGCTGACGGGCAAGGCGGCGGTGTTCGCGGACGTAAGAACATACTGGTCGCCCGACGCGGTAAAGCGCGTTACCGGCTGGACTCCCGATGGCAAGGCAGCGGGCGGGTTTATCCACCTTATCAACAGCGGCGCGGCGGCGCTGGACGGCACGGGCGCGAGCAAGAACGAAAAGGGCGAGAACGTGATGAAGAGCTGGTGGGATATGACGGACGAGGATATCGACGCTTGCCTTAAGGCTACCACCTGGCCTTGCGCTAATCTCGGGTATTTCCGCGGCGGCGGATTTTCATCGAGCTTCTCCACACAAGGAGTTATGCCCTGCACCTTTGCGAGGGTAAACCTTGTAAAGGGTCTTGGACCGACTATACAGATAATCGAGGGCTACACAGTGGAGCTCCCCGAGGAAGTAAACAAGACCTTGCTTGAGAGAACCGACAAGACCTGGCCGAGCACCTGGTTCGCTCCCATCTGCACAAACGGCGCGACACGCGACACCTATAATGTTATGGCGAATTGGGGCGCAAATCACGGCGCGTTTGTCTACGGTCATATCGGCGAGGATCTGATCACGCTGGCAAGTATGCTGAGAATACCCGTTTCCCTCCACAATCTGTCCGATGAGCGCCTGTTCAGACCCCACGCATGGAGCGCTTTCGGCACAAAAGACCTCGAAAGCGCGGATTACAGAGCATGCTCGGTTTACGGCAGTCTGTACTGATTTGATATGATCAAGGCAAGCCGGGTCTGCGCTCGCCTACGAGATTTGAAACAAAATTTCCTATGGATAATGAGGGAGAAAAGGCGCAAAGAAAAAAGCGCAGAAAAATAAAAACGAGCCCGAGGGATATTCCCTCGGGCTCTGTTATCAGCTTTCTATTGCCTTGTTGATATCGTCGATAGCCGCCTGTATCTCAGACTCGTGAGCCTCGCGCAGCGAGGTAAATGTCTCACCGGTGAGGTATACCATACTGGTAAGCGACTGAATGGGTGCCTCCGCGGCGGAGGTATCCGAAACAGCGCCCAGACCGTTTTTGAAGTCAACGATCGGCGTCACGGGGCTGGAACCGTCAAGTGCGCAGAGCGAGTAGATAAACTCCAGCTCCTCCTTGTTCCAGTTGTACTTGTTCACAGCCTGATCTATAGCCGCTTCCTTTACTGAGGGGTCTTGTGATGCGGTAACGCAGCAGTCGATCCACGCGCTGACGCCGGCGGCGTTTGTGGATCCCTTGCACCACATCAGCGAATCCTGTTTCAGCGTTACATAGTGAGCGTCAGCCTGAGGGTCTTTGGGGCAGGGAACTACCTTGATCTCATCTGCGTCCCATCCGTTCTTTTGGGCGTACTTGCTGATGGTGGATTCCCATACCCATGTTCCGCCGTCGGCATAGAACAGGATATCGCCGTCCGCGAACAGCTTGGGGTTGACGTTCCAGCCGTTAAGCTCATGTCTGGGGTAGCGCAGATTTTCCTCCTGCAAAACCTTAAGCATAAGATTCTCGGCTCTTTCTATCGCGGGATCGCGCAGGTTGCTGACTATCGTACCGCTTTCGTTGCTTACCATAGGAGTTCCCGTTGAAAGGAGGAAATCCTGCTCGGGCCCGTAACCGTCTATAACATACTTGCCCTCGCCCGACTGCTGGAATTTTCTCGCCATATCAAGGAACGCGTCCCAGTCCCATCTGCCCTCTTCAAACAGCGTTCTGGGGTCTTCAACGCCAAGATCGTCGATAATGCTTGTGCGGTAATAGAACAGGTTGTTCATGGATATCTCATAGAACGCGCAGTAATATCTGCCGTTGAGCACGAAATCCTCCATGAGGTCTCTTGTAGCGTCCCACTTGGGGGAATCCAGGTTGATTATTTCGTCCACGGGCTGATATCTTCCTCTTAAAACGCCGTAGGGGAAATCGCTTATCTCAAAGGGGAATATATCGGGACCGTCGTCTGCCGCGATAGCCGTGCCCAGACTGTCGAAGCGTCCGCCGTAAGCAACGTAAGTATAGTCCAATATCATACCGTTACGGTACGCCTGTGCACCGTTCGCGGGAATGCCGTAGGTTTGCTTGAACAGCTCCGCTGCGGGAGTGGTTTCGTCGATCTCCCACCAGGCCATCCACTTTATGCGATCAGTTACCTCCAGGTCGGGATTATCGACTTTAAGATCCTTTACCGAATCGATAACGTTCTGGTCGGTGTCAAAGGTAGTGCGCGGCGGTGTTGTCTGTGGAGCCGACGTTCCGGGCGCGTTGGGGGTTACGGGATTTCCGCTCTCATTCGGAACGGTTTCGTCGCACGCCGTAACGGACAGAGCCATAGCTGCCGCCATAAGAGCGCAGGCGAGCGTCTTGAATTTCTTCATGGGTGTTCCTCCTTTTGTCGGTGCATATTCCTTTACATTTGGCTTTATAAAGCCAATCAGACTGTATATAAAGTGCTGACGAGGAGCAAATTATTTAAATGGGAATTTTCCGCACCACGGCACCCGCCC
>CAMWLH010000125.1 GCA_947175045.1 uncultured Clostridia bacterium
AAAAATTCCTGCGTCAACATTGCGTTGCTGTAACTTTTTCTACAAGCTGAGCCGCATGTCAACGCGGCTTTTATTTTTTTGCTTCAGGGTGATCGGTGCGGATAACGGGTCTCAACTCATATTTTTCAAGCAGTATGTCCACAGCGCTTCTGAAATGAACGGGAACGGTACGCCACAGCGTCAGATGTCTCAGTTCGTCGTTTGTCAGTATGACCTTGTTGACACCGCTCTCCTTGACGTCCGAATGACCGATAAGATAATCGACCGTGACTCCGAACAGGTCAGCCAGCATTATAAGCGTCTGTATATCCGGCTCAACAGCCAGGTTTTCGTATTTGCACACCGCCTGCTGCGTTATTCCGAGTATCTCCGCCAGTCTTTTCTGGGAATATCCGTTTTCTTTACGCAGCTGCTTAAGCCTTGCTACCATGATATGCTCCTTAAAACAAAACGGTAGGTTGTTAAAGCCTTCCGAAAAATGGTGTTAAGATGTCTTTATTATAATATATATTTTTTTATAAATATATACTTTTTCAAAAGATAAAAAACTTATAAGTTGTTATTGACAAAGCTTTAATGTTGTGGTATAATAAAACCATAATGATTATTTTGCCCATTGTACGCACAAATATGTCCTCGGGCAACGAACTGTGAAAATTATCATGACCGAAACAGGACCTAAGTCCTGTTGAGAATATTTTTTGGAGGTTGATTTGATGAGAAGAACAAGAGAGAGCGCCGCGGCTTTGCGGCTGAAGCGTAAAACGGAGGTGGACTTATGAAAATGAGATATGTCATTTCATCTTTGGCTGCGTTGGCTTTGATGGCAACATTAATCACGGCAGAGCTTCCGTATTATTTCCCTGCGGCTTATGCGGAGGAATTCGATACGGGTGAAACGAAAGAAGTAAAGGAACTGACAGTTCCTCAGAATGTTCGTGTTGAGAACGGGTTTCTTAAGTGGGACGAGGTGGAGGGTGCTTACGGGTACAATGTTTCCACAACGGACAGAGACGGCAATGAAATAAGTGTTGTGTATTATGAAACATTTGTTGAAGTGAACCGATTCATTTATGAACGGATTACATATGCGCAGTATATAGACTTTGGAGAGCATGAATTTAAGGTATGCGCTTTTGATGAATCCAAAAAGCCAACTGAATACTCCGAGACTGTAACAGTGGCATATGATCCAAACTTTGAAATTCCCACAAATGTTAGGTTAAGCGAAGATGGAAAGTTGATCTTGTGGGATGAGGTGAGCGGTGCAGCGCGTTATAATTTTCGTATTTATCAGGATGACGAAAAACGAACATTAAGAGTCTCATACTCTTTAAATTCCAATTCGTTTGATACTACTTCAAATTGGATTGTAGAAAACGGCAATTATTTAGTGTCCTTTCAGGCAATGGACAAGGATTATAATGTAAGTGAATGGACAGAACCCGTATCATACTCATATACTGTTCCTGAGAGTCTTGAGGCTCCGAAAAATGTACGTCTGGATGATAGCGGAGAAAACATTCTTTGGGACGCCGTTGACGGGGCTGCGGCATACAATGTTTATATATGGGTATCTTTTACAGATAATAGTGACGGCTCAAGTTCGGGGTCAACCAGTGGTCAAAGGGTTGAAGATACGCATTTCGATAATTGGAAGTCTTATGTGTGTCCCTTTGCTGACACTGAACGTGATATTGCGGTTGAAGCTGTCAATGGTAGCATCACTTCCCCTTGGACGCAGATACATGTTGATTATGAAATGGAGCGTGACGAGTCAATAGCTCTTCCAGAAAAACTTGTATTTGAAAATGATAATTTGCGATGGGAAGGTAATATCATTGATGGGGCTAAATATTGGGTGCGTATGCCATATAATAAATCATTCATGGATACTGAATGGAAATCTTTTGACTCGTCATATACTTGGTTTAATATAGGCAACAATGAGTACCCTGCAGGGAGTCATGAAGTAGAATTGTATGTTGTTGATCAAAATTACAATTATAACAGCAAGGTCTATTCTTTCACATCTGAAGCGTTGCAAGACGAAACCGTTTGGATACCCAAGCTGTATTATAAATTTGATACGCTTATATGGGATTATGATAGGCTTAGACATGATGAAACCAGCTTTTTTTGGGTTCGTATAAAAAAAGATGATAATATTGTTAAATTGATAAAGACCTCATATGAGGAATTTTATGGACTTTCCGATTTAGAGAACGGCGACTACGCTGTCGATGTTTGTGTTTATGAAAATTGTAATTCTAAGGATAAGCTCGGTCCATGGTCTGAGCCGCTTAATATAAAAAAGCACGGTGAAAGCCTTTTTGACAAGGAAAACGAGGTTACGGAATCCGTTGAAGCTCCGCCCGAAGCGGCGGACATTCCCAAAGAAGATAGAATAACAAGCATTACCATTAACCCAGCGTTTAATATGAAAGACAAGCATGACAACAACGTAGAATTAGACCTCTCCAAAATCAAGATAAAGGCAAAGGAAATCTATGACGAAGAGGGCTTGAAAAGAGCCTCGGAGGCTCTTGGCGAGGAATTAAAGGGAAATAAGCACTATAATCTTTTGGATTTGACGCTTCTTTATAACGGTGAGGATTACTCCAACGGTTATGAGGGCTTGGTTCAGGTAATTATTCCGATTCCTAAAGGTCACAGAGATAAGACTTTCTCCTGCTACCGACTGACAGAGGTTGACGGTAAAATGGTCAAGGAAGTTATTGAAGGCGAGCAAACCGAAGACAGCTATATAATCTATCTCGAGCATTTCAGCGAATACGCATTGGTAGGCGCGGGCGAGGACGACGACACCGTCACAACTACTCCTGCGGCGGATTTCTATAAGATAAACCTTAAAACCGACGGTCACGGAAAGGCTTCCGCAAATGTCGAGAATCTTGCGGAGGTCGAGGCAGGCACCGAAGTGACCCTCACCGCGACACCCAACAGCGGCTACAAATTCAGCAAGTGGACGGTAGTCAACGGCGGCGTTACCATTAGTAACAACAAATTTACCATGCCCGAGAACGACGTTGAGATAAAAGCGGATTTCACCAAGACAAGCAGCGGCGGTTCGGGCGGCAGCTACGGCGGCTCTTACAGACCGAGCAGCTCAGGCTCAACTACCGAAACGGTGACCGTAAACGGAAAGACAGGCACATGGTCTGACGTTACGAGCGCGATCGAAGCGGCGGCGAATGGAGCGACGATAACCGTCAGCGGCAGCACATATATTCCCGCGGACGTTATCGCAGCAGCTGCAAAAAAGAACGTAAAGCTGGAAATAAGGGCAAACGATACCTTTACATGGGTTCTTGACTCGGCTAAGATGGGCGAGGGCTCCAAAACCCTTTCCGTATCCGATGTTGTTGTAGCCGCTGTCAACAAGACCATAAGGAGCAGCGAGGCTTCAAAGGACTTCCGCGTAACGGAATCGGGTCTCGGCACGGACAGTTCTCTGCGCTATAATGCGGGCAAGGAGAACAGCGGCAGGTTCGCAAATCTGTTCAGAGTGAACGGCTCGGAGCTGGAATTTGTCACAGCGGTAAAGATCGACGCGACAGGCAGCGCGCTTCTTCCCATAACCGCGGCGGGCGCGTACAAGATCGTCATCTCTGACGAGACTAAGCTCGTGGGCGACCTTGACAACAGCATGGGTCTGAGCGCTCTTGACGCGGCAATGATGCTGAAAAAGCTGGTCAACAGAGATATTTCCGACGATGAGACGGCTAAGTTCGACTACAACTGCGACGGAAGGGCAGATGCTATTGACGCGGCGGCTGTCCTCAAGTGGTGTGTAAATAATTGAGTTCTCCTTAACACAAAGCAAACACTAAGCATAATATCGGGCGGGCGCTCCCTTGAAAGAGGGAGCGCCCTGATCTATTAAAATTTTGAGAGATACCTTTTTACCTCATCTATATAGACCTCCGCGATATCGCTGAGAATACAGTTTTTCTTGACGATATATCCGATCTCCATAACGCCGTTGGGGCTGTCCTTGTCCTCCTCGAATGGCACGGCGGTGTAGAGGCTGCCGTTGAGCTCCTCGCAGATTATCCCCGAGCAGAGCGTGTAGCCGTTCAGCCCTACCATCAGGTTGAGCTGAGTGGCGCGGTCGTTGCTCTTGATGACACGCGGGTAGTCCTTGTCGCTCAGTATCTCCTCCGCAAAATAAGAGGTCGCACTGTCCCCCTGCTCAAAGGAAAGGCAGGGGTAGTCCTTGAGCTGCCCGAGAGAGATAGACCGTTCACCCGCCAGGGGGTGATTTTTCCACAGATAAACGAAGGCGCGGCAGCTGATAAGCGGGCGGAAATCCAAGTCGTTATCGCGCAGCATTTTATCAATCACCTGCCCGTTATACCCGCTTTTGTAGAGTATGCCGACCTCGCTTTTCATCGCTCCTACGTCGGATATGACCTCCGCGGTCTTGGTCTCGCGGATAGCAAATTCGTAATTCAGCGTGTCGTAGCGCTTGACCGTTTCCACAAACGCCTTTACCGCAAATGAATAGTGCTGCGCGGAAACTCCGAATTTTCTCTTTGCACCGCCGCCCGCGCTGTATTTGTCCCGCAGAAGCTCGTACTGCTGGTAGACCTGACGGGCGTACATGAGAAAGTCCTCGCCCTCGGGAGTGACCGCGGCTCCCCTGCCCGTTCTGAGGAAAATACGCAGTCCCACCTCGTTTTCAAGATCGCGTATAGCCGAGCTGAGCGAGGGCTGGGACACGAACAGCGCCTCCGCCGCCCTGTTCATAGACCCGACCTTCGCTATTTCCAGCGCGTATCTTATCTGCTGCAGCGTCATATCAGATCTTTACCGCCGCGAAAGCCTCGTCGAGCGCTTCAAGCAGATCGTTTATGTTTTCCGTGCCGATAGACAGACGTACCGTGTTGGGCTTGATCCCCTGCTCCGCGAGCTCCTCACCGGTAAGCTGCGAGTGGGTGGTGGAAGCGGGGTGTATCACCAGCGACTTGACGTCCGCCACATTCGCCAGCAGCGAGAATATGGGAAGATTGTCTATCCACTTCTGCGCGGTCTTTGCGTCGCCCTTTATCTCAAAGGTAAATATCGAGCCGCCGCCGTTGGGGAAATACTTTTTATAAAGCTCATGGGTAGGCTCCGAGGGAATAGAGGGGTGATGTACCGCCTCTACCTGCGGGTGCTTTGAGAGGTATTCCACGATCTTAAGAGCGTTCTCAACGTGCCTTTCAACACGCAGCGACAGCGTTTCCAGACCCTGGAGGAAAATGAACGCGTGGAACGGCGAGAGGGTCGCGCCCGTGTCACGGAGCAGTATCGCTCTTATATAGGTAACGAACGCCGCCGCTCCGACTGCTTCCGCAAAGGAAATGCCGTGATAGCTGGGGTTGGGCTCGGATATCCACGCATATTTCCCCGACTGTTTCCAGTCAAAATTGCCGCTGTCAACGATAACGCCGCCGATAGCCGTACCGTGTCCGCCGATGAATTTCGTAGCCGAATGCACCACGATATCCGCACCATGCTCTATCGGGCGCACCAGATAGGGCGTAGCAAAGGTGCTGTCCACTACCAGCGGGATATTATGCTTATGAGCTATCTCCGCCCACTTTTCAATGTCTCCCACGTTGGAGTTGGGATTGCCCAGCGTTTCAATAAACAGAGCCTTGGTCTGATCTGTAATAGCCGCTTCGATCTCCGTGAAATTGTCGGGCTCGACAAACTCGGTCGTAATTCCGTAAAGCGGCAGGGTGTGCGCCAGTAGATTGTAAGTACCGCCGTAGATGGTCTTGGAAGCTACGATATTTTCCCCCGCCTTTGCCAGCGCCTGGAACGCGTACGCGAGCGCTGCCGCTCCCGAAGCCACTGCCAGGGCGGCAACTCCGCCCTCCAGAGCCGCGACTCTTTTTTCAAAAACGTCCTGGGTGGAGTTGGTGAGCCTTCCGTAAATATTTCCCGCGTCCGCTAATCCGAAGCGAGCCGCCGCGTGCGCGGAATCTCTGAACACATAGGACGTTGTCGCGTAGATCGGGACGGCTCTTGCGTCCGAAGCAGGGTCGGGCTGCTCCTGCCCGACATGGAGCTGTAAGGTCTCAAATCTGTATTTTTTCTCTGACATGGTAATTTCCTCCGTTAATTATCTTTTTCTTTTAGGGAGCTTTATGCTCTCTGTCTATGCTTAAAGTATACCACATCGCTAGTTATTTGTCAATAAGATATTTTTCATAGATATTTATAGGTTTTTATTATAACTTGTGAGTGCCTTTTTTGATTGTATAAATGATAATTTATGCTAGCACACTAATTTTTCGTTAGATTCATTATGCTGCTTATTTTCTATAATTTGTGAAATTAAATTAAATAGAATTTATATGTTTATCTGCTCTATTATTATGTGAAAGCGGAGCTTTCACGCGCTCGAACTGGGGCGAAACCTTCGGGGGAGGGGGGAAGAAGAAA
>CAMWLH010000126.1 GCA_947175045.1 uncultured Clostridia bacterium
AAAAATAAACCCAGTAACAAAAATCTAACAAATTATTAGCGTGTTAGCATAAATTTTCATTTATCTTTGAACCAAAGCCACATTTATTTATCCGAAAATCAAAAATTTTTAAATTTTTTGTAACGAATCAAGTATTCCGTCGTCTAACCAATGAAAGGAGGTGATATGTCATGAAAAACCCTGATTTCGACAGGCTGTACAACGTCTACTATATGAAGGTATACTCCTACGTTATGACGATCGTAAAGAGCTCTCACATGGCGGAGGAGATAACCCAGCAGGCGTTTTACAAGGCGCTGAACAGCCCGTCGCGGTTCGAGGGGCGCTCAGACGAATTCACATGGCTGTGCGCCATTGCGAAAAACGCCGCGCTCGACGAGATAAAAAAGCAGTCCCGCCACGAACCGCTGACCGAGGATATCCCCTCCGCCAAAAGCATTGAGCAAACCGCGGAGGACGAGGAGCTCACCCTAAAAATACATCAGCTCCTGCATAATATGGAAGAGCCGTATAAAGAGGTTTTTCAACTGAGAGTTTTCGGGGAGTTGTCCTTTGCGAAAATAGGGCTTATTTTCGGTAAAACGGAAAATTGGGCAAGAGTGACATATCACCGCGCAAAACTTAAGCTTCAAGAAAGGTTGGGAGATAATGAGTGAAAATAAATACCCCTGCGGGATAGTCCGCGATCTTATACCGCTGTACCGCGACGGAGTGTGCGGCGAGGAGAGCCGCAAAATAGTTGAGGAGCACCTGCGCGAATGCGCGGACTGCCGCGAAATATCCAAGTGTCTGAATGACACCACGATAGAGCAGACGCTTTCGAGAGAGTCGGAAAGCGTGCTGAGCAAGCATGAACAAAAGGAGCGCCGCACGGCTGTAACGGCGGGCATGATAGTTTCGGGGATACTTATGATACCCGTTATAGTCTGCCTTATATGCAATCTGGCGGTCGGACACGCGCTGGACTGGTTTTTTATCGTTCTTACCGCGCTCCTCACCACGGCAAGTGTGATAGTCGTGCCGCTGATGACAAGGGAGCGCCGCTTTTCCAAAACCGTCGGCTGCTTTACCGCGTCGCTTGTGCTGCTTCTGCTGACGATATGCCTGTATACGGGCGGGAACTGGTTCTTTGTTGCCGCTGTGCCGATAATCTTCGGTATGTCGGTGATATTCCTGCCGTTTATAATACGGCAGATACCGCTGCCTCCCGCGCTGAAAAACCGCAAGGCTCTCACCGTGATAGTGTGGGACGTGTTCTGGCTGCTGTTTATGCTGCTGACCTGCTGCCTTTATGCCAACGGAGTGTGGTTCGGCGTGGCGGCTGTGCCGGTCGTGTTTGGGCTGTCGGTAGTGATTTTGCCGTTTCTGGTGCGGCAGATTCCGCTTCCCAAGTTTATGGCAAACCATAAGGGGCTTGCGGTAATGCTCTGGGATACACTGTGGCTCTATCTGGTCATAATCACCTGCGGTATTTACGGCGGCGACGGCGCTTACTGGCGTCCCGCCTTTATTATCACATCCTGGTGCGCCCTGCTGCCATGGACCATCTTCCTCACCGCAAGATACCTTAAAGCACACCCGATGATAAAGGCGGGAATGATAACAATAGTTTCGGGCTTGTTTATGTCCACAATGAATGATTTTATCTCAAAGGTAGCGCTGGCACAAAGCGATTACAGCATATACGGTCCGTCCCTGCTCAAAGCAGATCTGTTTGACTGGTCGGACAATATGTTAAATCATAACGTGTCGTTCCTTGTGCTGGCGGGTTCGTTGCTGATAGGTATCGCGCTTATTGTCAGCGGGATATTCCTCGCAAAGAGGAGGAAATGATATAAAAAATGGAAAAAACAGGCACCCATTATTACAACGGCAAACACCGGCGCAATATCCTACACCTCGTCAATAGGCAGGGTGACATTGCCTAAACCGTGATAATAATTTACGCTTTCGGCTGTGAATTTATATACGCAGTAATCCTCGTCGTCAACGCCCTTGGGGTAATATATCTCATCTCCCTCGTGCCATATCATGGCTTTGGTATCATGGTCGGTGCACACCTCGATGGTTCCCGTAAAAAGAGCGCCCTTGATGTTCCTCTCGTCGCAGTAATACACCGACGCCTTAGGGTTTTTTATAAACTGCGCGGCTCTCTTTGAACTTGTGTTGGTGGAGAAATACTGCACCTTTATTCCCTCATGCTCTGCCACAAACATTGCCTTGATCTGCGGGAACCCGTTTTCGTTAATCGATCCGACATATGCCACCTTTTGATTTTTCCGCAGTGCGCGTATTTCCTTTTTGATTTCACCGTTCATAATCATTCTCCTTTTTGATAAGATTTTCAAGCACCTTCCCAAGGCTGCTTTCAAAGTTGAGTATTTCCTCATCGCTGAACCCTCCGTAAAACACCTCGTTCATTTCCGCGGACACCTTGTCGTATTTCTCACGGAGACCCCTCGCCCTTTCGGTGAGCCTTATCCGCACGGCGCGGCGATCTTTCGGGTCAAACGCCCTCATAATATGCCCCGAACTCTCCAGCCTGTCCAGCATACTTGTAAGCGTCGTCTTGGCAAGACCCGTTTTCCGCGACAGCTCGATTATCGGTATATCGTCTCGCTCCCACAGCACGAACAGTATCCGTCCCTGCGCGCCGTTGAACTCGCTGATACCGTGTTCCGCAAGCATTTTTTCAAACACCCGCCCCTGTATCTGCTTTATCTTGCTGATAAGAAATCCTCCGTTGGTTTTTTCGATCAAGCTTTATCGCCTCCTACCATATAGTATAATACTATATGGTACTAATGTCAAGGGGTTTTTGAAATATTATGCGCCGACATTGTGTGGCATTTGGGATTTTTCTACAAACCGGGCAACACCGCACAAAGCTTGTGCGGTGTTGCCTTATATTTTTCATTTTCTTTTTAGTCTGTCAAAATTTTATCCCCCTGCCGACACGGTATCAACAAGGGGATATTTATTTAAATCATCGCAACTCTCTGTGCGATATAATCCTTAACTTCGGAGATGGGCATTCTCACCTGCTGCATGGAGTCGCGCTCGCGGACTGTCACGCAGTTGTCGGTTTCGCTGTCAAAGTCGTAGGTTATGCAGAACGGAGTTCCTATCTCGTCCTGTCTGCGGTAGCGCTTGCCGATGGAGCCCGCCTCGTCGTATTCCACCATAAAACTCTTTGCAAGCTCGTCGTGTATTTTCATAGCGTTCTCGCCGAGCTTTTTGGACAGGGGCAGTATCGCAGCCTTTATGGGAGCTATCGCGGGGTGGAAGTGCAGCACGACTCTCACGTCGTTCTTTTCCGCGTCGATTACCTCTTCGTCGTAAGCCTCGCAGATAAGCGCCAGCACGGTTCTGTCCAGACCGTAGGTGGATTCGATTATATAGGGAACAAACTTCTCGTTTGTTTCGGGGTCGAGATACTCTATCTTCTGACCGCTGTATTCCTGGTGGCGGCTCAGGTCGAAATCGGTGCGGTTGTGAGTGCCGTTGATCTCTCCCCAGCCGAACGGGAACAGGAACTCGATATCGCAGGCAGCCT
Source organism: uncultured Clostridia bacterium (assembly GCA_947175045.1). Lineage (GTDB taxonomy): Bacteria > Bacillota > Clostridia > Oscillospirales > Ruminococcaceae > CAG-115. The sequence continues at coordinate 3,557 of CAMWLH010000126.1, forward strand.
TGGCGTAGTGCGCGAGCTTTTCATGGTCGTGATAGCGCAGGTGCTCCTCGCTGATACCCAAATCAATATAGAATTTTCTTCCGAATTCCTTGAAATAATCGTAAAGCTCGCTGTCCGTGCCCTCCTTGCAGAAGGTCTGGAATTCCATCTGCTCGAACTCGATGGTGCGGAAAGTAAAGTTTCCGGGAGTGATCTCGTTTCTGAAAGCCTTGCCTATCTGTCCTATGGAGAACGGGAGCTTAGCCCTCATGGTGCGCTGAACGTTCAGAAAGTTTACATATTCGCCCTGTGCGTTTTCGGGACGGAGGTAGATAACGCTCTTGCTGTCGGCGGTAACGCCTCTGTATGTCTGGAACATCAGGTTGAATTCGCGTATGCCCGTATAGTTGGATTTGCCGCACTTGGGGCAGGGAATCTTGTGGCTCTCGATATACTCGAACATCTCTTCCTTGGTCATAGCGTCGGGGTGAGCGTCGGGGTCAAAGCCCTCTATAAGATTATCCGCGCGGTGGCGCATTTTGCACTCCTTGCAGTCAAGAAGCGGGTCGGAGAAGCTGGCAACGTGTCCCGAAGCCTCCCATACGCGCGGATGCATAAGGATATCGGCGTCCAGCTCGTAGCTGTTGCGGCGCTCCTGTATAAAGCGCTTTCTCCACGCGTCCTTGACCGTGTTCTTCAGCCGCGCGCCGAGAGGACCGTAATCCCATGTGTTCGCAAGACCGCCGTATATCTCGCTTCCCGCGAAGATAAAGCCTCTGCCTTTGCACAGAGCCACTATCTTGTCCATTGTCTTTTCGGTGTTGTTCATATTGTTTTCCTTTCATGCCCCGCATGGCGGGTCGTTATTCATAAATGTCCCTTGGGCGGAGCCGTCAGGCTATCAGCCGGTATACCTCTCTGTAAAAGCTGTCCGAGCTGTCCGCGACCTCTAAGAATGCCTGCGCCCAGTTCAGATCAGCCTCCGAGGCGCTGTCGGGGTCGCTGAGTATGGAAAAGCACCTGAAAATGTTGTTCAGATAAGACTTTTCCTCGACCGCGAGGGTGTCTATCTTTGCTTCCACGTTCTTGTCGTCTAAGGATACCGCCGCAATCTTGTCTACTGCCTTGGTGCATTTCGTGAGAGACTTCTCGGCGTTTTCCATATCGAAATCCGCAAGGTATCCCATATACGCCGTATAGTTGTCGTAATAGTCGTTGTTGAGCAGCCGCCCGACCTTGTTCGTGCCCGTATTGAGCTGCACAAGGAATATAACGCCCGCAATGGCAAACGCAATTATGGAGGTGCATATTCTGACCAGTATCCTCTTGCCCATATTTTTGAACATAATTACCACCAATATCCTTTCTGTCGTGAAACAAATCCGTTATCAGAGCTTCTCTATCCAGCCCATATCGTCGGGGAGCTTTCCGTACTGCATACCCGTCATGGTGTCGTAAAGGCGCTGAGTTACCGCTCCGATTTTATTGCCGTTTATCTCCATTATCTTGTCGCCCCATTTAAGGCGTCCTACGGGGGAGATTACCGCCGCTGTACCCGTGCCGAACACCTCTTCAAGCTTTCCGCTGTCGTAGGCTTCGGCTACCTCCTGAATGGTGATAGCTCTTTCGCTTACCTTCATTCCCCATTTTCTGCAAAGCTCCAGGGAGGACTTTCTGGTTATGCCCGACAGAACCGAACCACGCAGCTCGGGAGTAACCACCTCTCCGTCGATAACAAAGAAAATATTCATCGAGCCCACTTCCTCAATATACTTGCGCTCAATACCGTCAAGCCAGAGCACCTGTGAGTAGTTCTGCCTGTGAGCCTCGTCCTGACCCGCGAGAGAAGCTGCGTAGTTTCCGCCCGTTTTGGTGAAGCCCGTGCCGCCCTTTACGGAGCGCACATAATTTGTTTCCACATAAATCCCAACGGGATCGAGACCCGAAGCGTAATAAGCGCCCGACGGGCTCATGATTATCATAAAGTAGTAGTGCTCCGCGGGGCGTACTCCTATGTAGGGATCGTCCGCGAAAATAAAGGGACGGATATAAAGGGACGTTCCCTCAGCAGAGGGCACCCAGTCCTTATCCAACTCCACAAGGGCATGCAGAGCTTTCAGACCGTCCTCCACGGGAAGCTGAGGTATAACCAGACGCTCCGCGGAAACATTAAGGCGCTTGAAGTTCTCAATCGGACGGAAGAACTGTATCCCTCCGTCGGGGGTTCTGTATGCTTTAAGTCCCTCGAATATCTCCTGTGCGTAATGCAGAACCATTGACGCGGGAGAAATGGAGATATCTCCGAAAGGGACGATTCTTGCGTCGTGCCAGCCCTTGCCCGCATCATAATCCATTATAAACATATGGTCGGTGAATATATGACCGAATCCCAGCTTGCTTTCGTCCTCGGGTTTAGCCTTGGGGGAAGCGATTTTCTCAATTCTTATTTCCATAATAATTCCTTTCCGTCCGCGCAGCCAAACCCGCGAACCACAATACTACCTAACTATTATATCATCTTTTCCGCCAAAAGTAAATACATTTTTTTAAATTTCGCCGCAGTCGGCTGTCCGCCGACAATACACGGCAAAGATTGACAAGCCCGCGTATTTATTGTATAATAAAGGAGCCGGCACTCCGGACGTTTTACGGAAGGAGGTGTTTACATGGAAGTTTTGTTAGCGTTATTAGTATCCGTCGAAGCGGGTTTGCTCGTTGAGCTTATCTGCAAGTGGCTTGACGGTAACGACCGGTAACAGCACGGCAAATACCTAAAAAAGTCCCCCGAGCCTAAGACCCTCGGGGGACAATTTTGTGTTTAGCATGGAAATAAATTTGTTAGCGTTTTCTATTTCCAATATAATTATAACATATCAAAATTGATTTGTCAAGT
>CAMWLH010000127.1 GCA_947175045.1 uncultured Clostridia bacterium
TAATTCTCGGAACAAATATCGGCTCCTGCGTGACCGCGCTTATTTCCTCTATCGGCGCGAATAAGTCCGCTAAGCGCGTGGCTATCGTTCACCTTTATTTTAATATAATCGGCACGGTAATTTTCCTGTCGCTGTTTTATATACTTAACGCGTTCCTTGATTTCGCGTTTATGAACAGTGCGCTTAATTCCCTTGGGATAGCGATAATCCATACGGTGTTCAATATGATGACGACGCTGATTTTCCTGCCCTTTACAAAGCAGCTTGAAAAGCTCGCCTGCCTTACCATACGGGACAAGCCCGGGGAGGAGACCGTGGCGATGCCCATGCTGGACGAGCGTTTCCTGAACACTCCCTCGGTAGCTATCGAGCAGTGCAGAAACGTCGCTTATAAAATGGCGGCGCTGACCCGTCAGACTATGCTTCTGGCGATGGATACCGTCACGGAGTACGACCCGAAAAAGGCTGCGGAGGTCGTGGACAACGAGAACGCTATCGATATCTATGAGGATAAGATAGGCTCGTTCATACTTAAGATAAGTTCAAAAGACCTGTCGGTCAGCGACAGCCAGGTGGTGTCAAATCTTCTTCATACCATAGGCGATTTGGAAAGAATTTCCGACCACGCGGTGAATATCGTTGAAGCGGCGGAGGAAATGCACCAGAAAAAGATATCCTTTTCAAAACAGGCATCGGAGGAGGTTCCGATAATCAAGAACGCGGTCGCCGAGATATTGAATATGTCCATCGACTGCTTTATAAATTCCGATGTGAACCTTGCAAAAGAGGTAGAGCCGCTGGAGGACGTTATCGACCAGCTCCGCACCGACCTCAAGACCCGCCATATCGAGCGTCTGCGCAAGGGAATATGCACCATCGAGCTTGGGTTTATTCTACAGGATCTGCTGACGAATTTTGAGCGCGTTTCCGACCATTGCTCAAATATCGCCGTATGCCTTATCCAAATAAAGGAAAACAGTCTTGATACTCATGAATATATGAACGAGCTTAAACGGCTGGAAAAGTCTGAGTTTATGGACGAATTCAATATTTATAAGAACAAGTACGCGCTGCCCAAAACGGAGTAGTGCCACAAATTTACAAGGCAATTTTATGCAAAAACATTTGACAAATCGCGAAAAATATGCGACAATATAATTACACTTCGGTCCGTGTTAAAGGTTATCACAATGCAATTTTGAAATTCTTTTTTAATCATTTGCGTTGACCGGCACTTATACGGACTGTGCTACACATCAATCTGTATCGAATGGAGAATGCAAAATGACAATAATCAAAAAACTTACGGCGCTTATAGCCGCGGGGGCGCTGTCCCTCGGCTGTATTACCACCGCTTTCGCGGAAAACACGCTGCTCCCCGAGGTTCTGCCCAATTCGGAAACGACCATAATCGACCCCATCACCGACGAAACCGGCGAGAGCAATGAAACCGCAGAGTCCGCGGAAAGTGCCGAGAGCAAAGAGAGCTCCAAAATCGAGGAAGGCTCCGAAACCGGCGAGAGCCTGCCCGACAGCGGCGTTGACCTGTCCGACACGGAGTATACTCCCATAGACATAAGCGGATACACCGAGTGGGATGGGAAAACGCCGATGGAGGTCGGGCAGAATTATTACATAAGCAAGTCCGCCAAAGTATCAAAGAAATTCAGCGTTCCCGCGGGGAGCACGCTGGTAGTGTGCAGCGGCGCGGAGCTGCTGATCTATAAGGACAACGCTTTCGGGGTTCGCGGAACGCTTATTTCCGAGCCGGATTCCAAGATAACCGTTTCGGGAACGATCACCGTTTACGCAAACGCGGGTCTTGACGTGTACGGCGCGTTCAATACCACCGTCAGCTCCACGGTACGCGTTCTCAGCGAGTTGGTTATACGTCACGGCGCGAAGGCGCAGATATCGGGCGTTATGAACATCTACGCGGACGGTATGTATCTGAACTACGGTCAGACGATGCTCACCGCAAATTCAAAAACCGTTATCACGGGTGAAATGCAGACTCCCTCCGACGGACGGCTTGTTTGTAAGGGATATCTGGGCATAACCATCAGCGGACGCTCCACGCAGGCAGGCTACTTCTCGCTTACGGGAGAGTTTGTGAACAGCGGCGTTCTTATATTCGAGAGTACCGTTAAATTTTACAAAGCCAAATCCGCGCGTTTTGCCATCTCCAAGAGCAGCCGCCTGATCGACTATCGCTATGGGACGTCCTACGCGCCCGGGGAAAATAACCCCGATAAAGATATGGGCGAAACTACCGACGTCGGCGCTAAGGGCATTGACGTTTCCTACGCGCAGGGCGCGATAGACTGGGCAAAGGTCAAGGCATCGGGAGTTGATTTCGCGATGATACGCGCTTCCCGCGGCGAGGTAAACGGCCGCTCCATCGCGCAGGACGTTACCTTTGAGTATAACATAACCCAGGCGACCGCAAACGGTATAAAGGTGGGAGTTTATCATTACCTCTACGCTTCGACCGTTACCGAGGCGCGAAAGGAGGCCCGCTTCTTCCTCAAAACCATCGAGCCCTATAAGATCACATACCCCGTAGTTCTGGATATCGAGGAGCAGTATCAGGCGAACCTGGGCAAGAGCCGTGTGACCAAGGTCGTCAAAGCGTTCCTTGACGAGATAAGCGCGGCGGGTTATTACACTATGATCTACGCGAATAAGACATGGCTTACGGATTACCTCGATATGAGCCAGCTCTTGGATTACGACGTATGGCTGGCACAGTGGAATACCGTTCCTACATATGATGGTGATTTCGGTATCTGGCAGTACAGCAGCAAGGGAGTTGTTTCCGGCATAGACGGCTATGTCGATCTGAATCTTTCCTACAAGGATTACACATCTATCATAAGAAAAGGAAATTACAATAAGCTCTCATAAAAAACTAAAAACTAAGCCGCGGCGCATATATGCGCCGCGGCTGATATTTACAACAATATAAATTCCGGCTTCCTCCCGCGGAACACCGCACGGTATTTGAACCCTGCCTCCTTTAAGGCTTCCTCAGCCTTGTCAAAGCGGTACGCTATCCGTTCCCCGCTGTGCGCGTCGGAGCCTACGGTGACTATCTCCCCGCCAAGCTCCCTGTAGCGCTTCAGCACCTCGGGATGAGGGTGCGCCCAGCCTAACCCGTAGTGAATGCCCGCCGTGTTTATCTCCAATCCCTTTCCGCGGGAAATAAGCTCCCGCAGGATATCGTCGACGATATCCAAGAAGTCGGCGGGGGAGTAGCTCTTCGCGTGGGAATAGCGGACTATGTAGTCAAAATGCCCGAAAACGTCGAAATTGTCAAAGGCTCTCACAGCGGAAAGAGCGCTCTCCAAAAAGTGGTATATCCCGTCACGGTCGCCGCGCGAGTTGAAGTAATCGGGGTAATAAGGGTCGATACCGTCCACCTGGTGCGCCGAGCCTATTATAAAATCAAAATCGTATGAGGCGGAATATTCCTTGAGGGTGGGAGCGGCATAGTCCAGCAGCCCCAGTTCTACGCCGAACAGTATTTCCAGCCGTCCGCGGAACAGCTCCTTTACGCGGAACAGCTCCTCGCGGTACGCCGCGGTGTCCAGAAAGAAATCTCCCCCGGGATAGTCGAAATCCATATGCTCCGTGACGCAGAGCGTTTTCAGCCCCTTTTCAAGAGCAGTCCGCGCCATCTCCTCGAGCGGAGCTTCGCTGTCTGTGGAAAACGAGGTGTGTGTATGCAGGTCTGCGGTTATCATGGTCATTCTCCCTTTTCATTCGGACCGCGCTGCTTTTTAAGGCGGTAGTACTCCCTCATATACATTATAAAGGAAAGCAGCGTGAACGCTATCATTATACAGAACATTACTGCGGCGGCAATATCCGACAGCACCGGTGCGCCGATAAGGACTATCACCTGGAAATAAAATATTATCGTGGCGAGCTTTCCGTACCATCTCGCGCCGCCCAAATCCTGCCCCTTACGGAGAAACATCACTCCCATAATGAGCATAAGTATCTCCTTGATGACTATCAGCACCAGCAGCGCGGCAATCAATACCCAGATGTCGCTGTATCGGAAAATCAGGCACACCACCACTGCCGCCTGTGTCAGCTTGTCGGCAAAGGGGTCTATCACCTTGCCAAGGTCGGTTATCATATTGAGTTTCCGCGCTATCAGACCGTCCGCCATATCGGTCAAGCCTGACAGTATCATAATTGCCGCGGCGATTATATAGCCGTTTTCCTTGTTGAAGCGTCCGATATCAAGCTCGATGTTTCCGTTACCCCACAGGAAAACTATGACAAAAACGGGAATAAGCAGTATTCTTAATACCGTAAGGATATTGGGCAGCTTTGTGATATCACGAATATCTATTTTCATATAAACCTCAAAGTTCAAACCATGCAGTTATGCGCGGATCGTTCAGCGCAGAAATTCTTTTAAGTTATGTATCTTTTCCCTCCGTATTGTCGACGTTGTTGCCGTTCTTGTCGGCGTATGAATTTATTCTTGCCGTAAGAGCTTCAATATCGGCTCTTGTTATGGGGTTAGCTTCCCTTTCGGCTTTTTTAGCGGCTTCCGCGGCTGCTTTTTTCGCCGCGTCGTTTTCGCGAAGCCGCATAGCGATATCCCTTGCTTTGTCGTCGGATATGGTTTCGGGAGCGCCGTGTTTCGGAGCGGGCTTCGCCGCGGCTTCCGCGCCCTGCTCGGGAATGTTTTTATCAAGGCGGCGGTTGATGGTGTTGAGCGCGCAGCCCACTCCCAAGAGTATCCAGAACATGGGAGCGACGGATACCACCGAGTCGTTGAACATTCCCGCTGTGAGATATCCCACTATCGCCAGCATAACAGCCGCGCCGTATATCTGCTCCGTGCGGTATTCCTTTTTAAGAGCGTAAAGGCGCACGCAGTCCACCAGATAGAACAGACATATCCCAAGGAACGCGATAAGCGCCACAAGTCCGTTGGAGATGAATATCTGCAAATACAGATTATGGGGCTTGTCGACGGTGATGTGGAAACCCTCCGCGTAGGAGTAGTATTTCGCGAGGAAGTCCTGCTGCGGGAACACATAAGCGAAGGTGTCCGCTCCATAGCCGATAAGAATGCAGTTTTTGAGCAGCGGAATGGTTCGCGACCAGATATAGCCTCTCGACGAACCGACGAGCTCCTTGCCCTCGAAGCCTATGTGCTCCGCGTTTATCGGTTCTATTCTGTCGGCTATCTTGTTGTCCACAAGATGGATATTTTTTCCGCCGAAAAGCACAAAGGTCAGAACGGAGCGGGTGTTGTTGTCAAACCGCATATACATTACGCTTCCGTCCGATAGGCTCTCGGAGCTGCCGTAAACGTCAAAGCTTATCCTGCTGTATCGCTCGTCGGCGGTGGAAATAAGCCCCGAGTTGTCGGAAACGCTTATCTCGCCGCCCCCCTTATCGGTAAAGACATATCGGTATTCGGATTCGCTGAAGCTGATATTCATTTCGTCGCCCTGGGTCACCAGAGTAACGCTGCCGTCCTTGTTGTGTATTATCTCTCTGACGGGCAGAGTGTCAAAAAGGTCGGTTTTCTCCTCCGCGGGAGCGACCACCTGCACCATATCTCCCAGCAGCGTGGAAACTCTTCTGAAAAAGGCTCCCTCGGTGATTAGGTTGCCTCCCACCACCAGCAGGACTGCCGCCCCCAGTGAAGCGAGAGCGATCTTCCAGCGCTTGAGTATCAGCCTGAAGAACAGAAAAACTCCCACAATGATAGCTGCCGTGACAGCGACAACGCCGCTTCTTACGGTACTTCCCATCAGCATGAAAAGCGCCATCATATCGAATATGATATAGAAAATCTTATTGAGAACTTTTTTGTCAAAGATCGCCATAGTCGAAAACAGCGGTATCACCAGACCCGTAAAGCTGCCGACATAGTTGTAGTTGTACAATGCGCCAAGAAGCGCTCTGCTGGTGCGGTTCGGGTCAACGGCGACCGAGTCCGCGTATTGCTTGTCGATTATGAGATTAAGAAACCAGTCATTGTTTTCAAGACTGTTCCCCGTAAACTGAAAAATACCTAAAATCGTGTTTACTCCCACGCAGAAAAACAGCGCGAAAACCACATAGCGGAAATTACTTGTGGTCTTAAAGGAATACATCGTAAACAGGAATATCACAAAGTAGCAGGCGGTGGTGAAAAAGCCCTCCGCGCGGTCGAACTGTCCCCACAGGGCGATCTCCCTGTATTCCGAGCAAAGCGCGGAAATAAGCGTCATTGCCACATAAACGACGGATAATCCCACAAACACCAGAGAACGCTTTTCGATGCGCCTGAAAAGGTACACACAGCACAGCAGAGCCAGCGCCATCATAATTATCGCGATGACCACCACCGCGAAAGCCTTGCCCTGCGAATAGATGTCAAGGAACAGGTAGCCGCTGCC
>CAMWLH010000128.1 GCA_947175045.1 uncultured Clostridia bacterium
CTCGCTGCATTTCGGCTAGTAAGTGGTAAATCTCTGCGTGATTTTGACTGGCGATGCCGACGGCACTGTTTACACGGTGGGCGATAAGGTAAGAGTAAAGTGCGTGGGCGTTAATGTAAACGGCGGGTTTATCGATTTTGACTTTACGGGGAAAAATGAGGAGCAATAAGAACAATCTCATCAAAGGTAAAAGTGTTTGAAAACCGAAGCAAAACAAAAATGAACAGTAAAGGCGCTGAAAGCAGATGTCAGGTGACCGCCCACGCAGGAAATTTTTCGCGAGAGCCCGCCGCTGTTCGCATCGCGCAGCGAAGCGAACAGCGGCGGGCGGGTCGCGGAAAATTTCAAATTTAAATAAGGAGATTTAAAATGAGGTATTCCAATCCGATAGTAAAGGGATTTTATCCCGACCCAAGCGTATGCTATGCAAACGGAAAGTATTATATGGTTTGCAGCTCGTTTCAGTATTTTCCGGGAGTACCGCTTTTTGAAAGCGAGGACCTTGTAAACTGGGAGCAGATAGGGCACGTTCTCACGCGCAGAAGTCAGGTCATGCTTGAAGGCATAAACAGTTCGGGGGGAGTATTCGCGCCCACGATAAGATACAACGACGGGCGGTTTTATATGGTCACGACCAACGACACCACGCATCAGAATTTTTATGTGTATACCGATGATATTTACGGTGAGTGGAGCGAGCCTGTCTATGTTGAGCAGGACGGTATTGACCCGTCGCTGTTTTTCGAGGACGGTCACGCGTATTTTATGAGCAACGGCACCGACAGCAAGGGCGTCGGCGGGGTCGTCCAGTGCGAAATAGACATTGCCACAGGCAGAAAGCTGACCAAGAGCCGCTGTATCTGGCAGGGCTCAGGCGGCAGATTTCTTGAAAGCCCTCATTTGTATAAGATAAACGGTACATATTATTTAATGGCAGCCGAGGGCGGCACGGAGTACGGTCACATGATAACCCTTGCGCGCGGCGATTCCGTTTGGGGCGACAAGGGCGGGAAATTCACGACATGCCCCGATAACCCGATAATAACGAACAGGAATAAAGCGCCCTATATAATCCAGGGAATAGGTCACGGTGATCTGGTATGCGACAGGAACGGTGACTGGCATATCCTGTGTCTGGGCTTCCGTCAGCAGGGCGATTGGATGCCGTATCATAACTTAGGGCGCGAGGTGTTCATGGTTCCCGTGACGTTCACCGAGGACGGCTGGTTTTACGCCGGTATAGACAAAACCGCCGCGGACAGCTACGAGATAAAGGGCGATTTCGTTCAGCGAGAGAAAAAGCAATACACATTTGAGAATACGGATTGGAGCAAGGATTGGTGCTTCCTGCGCCACCCCGATATGAGCAATTACGAGCTCTCTGACGGTAAAGCGGTGCTGCACGGCACGGACAAAACGCTTGACGACATTGCCTCCCCCACCTTTATAGCCTTGCGCCAGCGCGATTTTAACGGCGAACTTACGGTTAAAGTTAAACTGACCGACGGCGAGGCGGGAGTTACCGCCTTTATGTGCGAAAACGAGCATTACGAGATAGCCGTAAGGAAAACCGAGGACGGCTTTGAGGCGATAGAAAAGCTGAATATCGGCGATATCAAGCATATACAGAACAGCATTCCTCTTGAAAGCGGCGAGGTAACGCTTAAGCTGAATATGAATAATTATTCATACAGCTTTGCGGTGGTTACGGAAAACAGCGAGATAGCTCTCGGCTCGGCACAGGCGAAATATCTCACCAGCGAAGTGTCGGGCGGGTTTACCGGAGTAGTCCTCGGCTTGTACGCGGTGGGCGGCAGCGCGGAATTTACCGAATTTGACTGTACATATGAATAAATATTCTTAGAGCGGCTCTGCCGCGGGAGGGGAACAGTATGAGCGTATTGGAAGAGGAAATTGAGAAAATTGAGCAATCCATAAGAGATGGTGAAGCGGATGCGGCAGTAATGTATGAAAGCATAGAGAAAGTTAAAAATGCCGGATATGGTTTGGAGGCTGTTGAGGGGCTGTTAAAGCTTTTGGAAAAATACCTCGCGGTCTGGTTTGGCGACCCGGGGGAAATCGTACATTTTATAGAGCAGTTTACTCCCGATCATGAAAGGCTCCTGTTGGAATCCGTAAAAAGGAATCCCTCATATACTACTGTTTTTATGATGAACAGGTGCATTAACGCCGGGAAAAAAGAGTATGTTGACGTTTTAAAAGATGTGGCGGACAGAACGGATATTCACGAATATGTCAGAGAACAAACGAGAAATTTTATTGATTTTCAAGCAAATAAGTAACTTAGAACTCGTTCACATAGCCATTCAACGCTTGTTTTGCAATAAATTTTGCGGCTGTCTGCGTCAAAAATCCCTGACGTTAATACAGTGCGTCTGTGATTTTTTTCTTGACATCAACAAAGTTTGCTTTAATTACCAAAAGATATAAATAAATTCCCAACATCTTGAAAACGTTTTCAGGATATGATATACTTGTTTCAGCAACGGGGCAAGCCCGTATTAAGGAGGACAATTGATATGGAAAAACTTTACGAGATCAAGCTCTCCCCTGCGAAGTGCGCGGTGGACTTGGGCGACGGCAGCGAGCGCGGAGAGTATGTGAACCAGGATTATATCCTGCATAAGCTGGGCAGACCTCACCGCGCGGTAAGCCTTATGTATTGCTATTATCCGCTTGACGAAGCGTTCCCGAAGCGCGCGAGGGACGCCTTTGCGGACAAGGAGGTATCCTTTCAGTGGGATTACCCCTATGACGATTATTTCACCTATAAGGGCGGAATTGGCGGCACGACCGACGACGAGCCTTTCACCTGCATGAAGGACGTGCGCCGTCACGGTCAGGACGTAATTTTAACGCTGACCATCGACCCCAACCTTACCGATGATTATCTCATCAAAATCGCGCAGGAGCTCAGAACCTACGGCAGAATGCAGCTCCGCATAAACCACGAAGCTACGGGCAACTGGTTTTCGTTCACCAAGCGCGCGACCTATCAGGAGATAGCGGATTTCTACGTTCGTTTCCATAATATAATAAAGAGGGAAGCTTCCAACGTTTCCACTATTCTGTGTATCGGCGGAGTAGAGCACCCCGAAAAGGGCAGCGAGATAGAGATGGAAAAGGAGTTTGCCGAAGCGGTAAAAGCTACGGATATATGGTCGGTTGACAAATATATGTCGCTGCACTGGGGTTGGCCCTACGATGTTGCGGACGAGGGCGGAACGACCTTCGGGCGCAGCAAGGTTTCCGACGTGTATAACCTCACCAAGCTCTCCGAAAAGCGTTACCGTGAGATATGCGGCGGCGTTAAAAAGCCCATGGTAATGAGCGAGTTCAACGCGGACGGCGATGTTACGGGACCATACGACCAGGCGGATATGATAAGGGAGTTCATAGAGCTGCTGAAAAACGACAGCGATCAGGGCTGGTTCAACGGCTTCACTTTCTATCAGTTCCGTGACAGGGGCAGGCTGGGACTTGAGATCGAGGACCCCAACAATCCCGACGTAGGCGTGGAGCAGCCCGCTTTGCAGACCTATAAGGAAATAATCCATGACGAATATTTCTCTCCCGCGATAGAGCAGGGCGGCGAGGTAACTCTGCCCGCGAAGCTCCGTTGGGGCGGTAGCGAGGACAGCACGGGACTTGCTATCCCGCTGCACTTTGAGAAAAATCCCGTATTCTGCGAGATTTATTTTGACGAGCCGCTCAATTTGATGATGGAGCTCAACGGAAAGTGGTTCTACAAAAGCCCCGAGGCTAAGTGCATAGACCTCATGCCCGCATTCTTCGAGAAGCCCCTTAACGGCGAGGCAGATATGACGCTGAAAATTTTCGCTCCCCCCGCAAGCGGCGAAAACGATCCCTCGCAGGGCGACGACTGGCAGATGAATTACTATTCGGAGATAACCAAAATGCCGAATATCAGAATCAGATATGCGCCTATCATAAAAGGATAAAATTTAAGCCGCCCGAGGTTTTCGGGCGGTCTTTTGCTTATTCAACGGCTATTAAGTTTTGCCGTTAAGATATGAACTCCTACAAATCAGCAATTATTTTTGAATGTCAATCCGATTTTCCATGAATCCCAAAATTGAGATATGGTTTTATAGCGTTTGTTTCTATCAAGGTTAACTGCTTTGATCAAGGCTCTGTATCTGATCTCATCAAGCTGCCAATGCTCTATGCCGCAAGGTACAAACCGATTATCCCGATACCTCCTTTCAATATCTTCATTGGTGAATGAACCAAAAAAATCAAACAGCAGCGCACCAAGCGTAAAAACATTGGTTTGTTCATCAATATCTGCCCCTAAAATGTATTCCTCCGGCGCCTTTACCCGTTTTGTACCCCACCATTTTTCGCCCATGGTATTCACAATAGGTCGTTTCATAAACAGATCGACATCACAAATGACTGTTTTGCCTGTTTCAAAGTCATATATAATGCTGCCATCGTAAAAATCGACCGCCGTATAACCTTTATTAGCTGCCAATTTTAAAAACGAAAAAAGAACGTCGGCGGTTTTCAGTTTCTCTTTGATAGGCAGCTCATAGAATTTTTCTTTTGGGCTTTTAATTGTGGAATTTTCCGAATAATATTTTTCAAAATTCCAATGGTCAAACAGACAATCACCGTTTTCCCATTCAAAGACCGCAACATAAAACCGATCGTATGGGTAATGTTCTATCAATTTTATTAAATTCGGGTGCCGCAGATCACTATATACCGTCAATGCCTTTTTCAATGCCTCAACGGATTCCTGCGGAGGTATTTCCGCAAAAACAGTATTTACACCGGCTATTTTACAAAACACCTTTTTACCGTTGTTTTCCATACCGATCCCTATACAGCCCGAGCCGGTTTCATCAAACACAGTAAATGCCGTTCCGTACTTCTTTAACCACGAGAGATCATGGTGTTCATTAAGCCTGAAGGTAACATTGTCAAGTGAATTTAAAATCATGTAATTCCTCCTGTTTCGGAGGCTTACAAAAAGAGAAGCCTCCTGTCGTATCTGTTAAATGGAATAGCCATTTTCATACGTATCATCTCCTCTTCAATATGATATCTATATAAAACACAACGAAGGTTGTGTGAATTGGTGTTATTTTGACCTCTTACTTTACAACGGACATCAAAGCACGCTAGCGTTGATATAATCCGCAAGCTCCGACGCCGCTATATCGTGAGTGGCGGCGGTGGGGTGCCAGTCCGCGGCGTAGCCCGTCGAGCCGTCCTGCGTGGAAAGCCGCAGGGTGGATATGTTGGTATCGCCCGTTTCGGCGGTGTAGTTCTCCGCGGCGGCGCATATCGCGTCGTACAGGTCTGCGCCCATAACTCCGAAAGCGCAGATAATGTGAGCGTCCGCGTTGTTTTTGCGCACCTTCTCCAGGAATTTCACATAGCCGTCGGAGTATTCCTTTATCAGCTCCTCGTCCTTGCCGGTGTAGGAATTATCGTTAGTCCCGAGATTTATCACTATTATATCGGGTACGAACCGCGAGAAATCCCAGTCGACCCCGGCCGCGTTAAATCCGTCGGTGCCTGTGCCGCTGCTTATTGCCAGACACTCATACTTGTTGGGAAGCTGCTGAGCCGCCACCTTTTTCCCCTGCGTTGTGTAGCCCGAAACTATGCCGTGCCCGCTGTATGAGACCAGACTGTAATCCGCGTCCAGAAGCTCCGCCGTCTTGTAGGCGTACGCCTTTGTCGCGTCCTCGGTCTTGGTGGAGAAGTGGTGGTTCCTGTTCTCGTCGTCCACGCCGTAGCCGCAGGTTATCGAATCCCCGATAAACTCTATTTTCAGCTCCTTTTCCGCTGTGGGAGCTATGTCCTCCTCCGATGTAACGGTTATCTCGTCAATGCCGAGAATGGAGTTCGCCGCCTCGGAAATCTTCATCAATCTTACGGTGACCTCCTTTTCTTCCTCATACGAAAAAACGTCGTATGTAACCTCGCTTTGGGTTATCATCTCGTCGACTACCCGCTCGCCGTCAACATACGCGGCGAAACGAGCCTGATTATCCTCCGCGGATATCATGCTGTCTCCGACGATCTTCACGGAGCACTGCGTTCCCTTTACCGTAAATTCCACCCCGCTCGCGGAATGCGCCAGCCACAGAATACCGTTCTCATTGTGCGTGCGCCCCAGCATCTTAACATATTGCTCCTCTGCCTCATACGTCCTTACCATCTCTCCTGCTGTCTCCTCTGTCCTTATTATTTCCGAGCTTTCGCCCGTGGACGATCTGGTATCGTCTTTTTTCGCGCAGCCTGTCAGTAACATTGACACGGCAAGCGCCGCTGCCATAATTTTTCTGTCCATACTTCCTCCTGATTTAAAAGAAATTTTTCGCGACCCGCCCGAGTAACACTCTGCTGCGCTC
>CAMWLH010000129.1 GCA_947175045.1 uncultured Clostridia bacterium
GACAACATAATAAATCTAACAAAACAAACAGCTACGCTAAATTATCATTTATATTATTTTCCCAAAATATCAAAAATTCGGAATATTTTCCGCCAAAACCGCAACAATAAAGCAGGAAGTTTTTCTGAAAGGATTGATGATATTGAAAAAGGCTGTTGCGATTATATGCGCCTGCGCAGTAATCGCGGTCATGGCGGGAGTTGCACCGAAAGCGGTGGAAAGCTCCGTGCCCGCCGCCAAAACGCTGCGCGCCGGCACCCGCAGCTACAACGAAACCGTAACGGGAAGCGGCTCTCTCGCCTATTCGGGAGAGCATGAGATCACCTCTGCGCTGCCGCTGGTCATAGATAAATTCTATGTGGCGGAGGGGGACAGCGTGGAGGTCGGCGATCGTATCGCCGCCGTTGATAAGGGGGCTACCGCATCGCTTATAGAGAGCCTTGGACAGGTATCGCAGCTCGCCGTCGCGGCAGCGAATCTGTCTACGGCAGTGTCACTTATTCCCGAGGAAATAACCTCGGACTGCGCCGGTAAGGTCATCTCGGTGGCGGGAAGCGGAGCGTCCGTGGAAAGCGGCTACGCCATCGCCACCGTGTCACAGGGCAGCAGGATATATGTCACCGCCGCTGTAAGCGAGCTGGATATCGCAAAGGTGGAGGTGGATCAGCCCGTATGCTTTACCTGCGCCGCTTACCCCGATACGGTTTTTTCGGGAAAGGTCTCGGGGATAGCAGCTGCTGCGAGGAATCAGTACAACGGAGCGGTTCTGGAAACGGTGGTTGATATCCGCGTTACTCCCGACGAGGAGGACGAGCGGCTGAAATCGGGGCTCAGCGCCGACGTGGATATACTGCTTGAGGAACCCCGTCAGATTTGCGTGCTCCCCTATGAAGCAATAGGACAGGACGACGCGGGAGAGTTCATCTACGTCTATGAGGACGGCGCGGCGGTAAGGCGCAATATTTTCACGGGCGCGGAATTTGCCGACGGCACCGAGATAATCAAGGGCGTAACTCCAACCGATATAGTGTTTGCCGAGCCGGAGAAGATCTCACAAAAAAGCTACATCAAACTGGAATAAAGCTGCCGGAGGGTAAAATATGACCGTAAAAGCTATAACAAATATTTTCCGCAGCAAGACCCGCTCGCTGCTCACCATGGCGGGTATTGCGGTGGGAGTCTTCGCGGTGGTGCTTATCTCCACGGTGGGAACGGTGGGAACCTCGCAGGTAAGCGCTACCCTTGTAACTATGGGGGTAGACACTCTGCTCGTCCAGGCGGCGGACAACAGCGTTTCGGTAACACTGACCGACCGCGACACAGCTACCGTCCGCAATATCGCGGGAGTAAACGATGTTATGCCGCTGATGGCGAGCATGACTGAGGCGAAAATGATAGGCAGGCGGCTCGACTGCTATGTATGGGGAGTGGACAAGTCCGCGGACAGGCTGATTTCACTTGAGGCAGAACACGGGCGGCTGGTGAACAACTCGGACGTTTCAGCGCGGCTCAAGGTTTGTGTGATAGACGAGCAATTCGCGGTGGATACCTACGGGCGCAGCAATGTGGTGGGGAAAAAGCTCAATATGTTCCTTGGGGGAAAATATCACGAATTTGAGATAATCGGCGTCGCAAAGTCGGGGCTCAGCAGTCTTCAGGGAATGCTCTCAAACATCATGCCCGGGTTTATGTATATCCCCATATCCACCATGCAGCAACTCTGCGGGCGCTCCACCTACGACAAGCTGGCGATAAAGATCGACGACTCGAACAGCGACGGCGCTATCGTCGCGGAGATAAAGCAGACGCTCGACCGCACCAACGGACACGTTGACGGCTACGTCTGCAACAATCTGCTTTCGCAGAAGGGGCAGCTCGACGATATTCTGTCCATCGTCACCACGGCGCTGTCAATGGTGGCGGGAATATCGCTGGTGGTGTCGGGGATATCGGTCATGACCACCATGATGATGAGCGTCGGAGAGCGCACGCGCGAGATCGGCATAAAAAAATCCATCGGCGCGCGCAAACGGGACATCTGCGCGGAGTTTCTATCGGAAAGCATAGCGCTTACCCTTATGGGCAGCGGTCTGGGAATAATAGCGGGGCTGCTGGTGTCGGTGATAGGGTGCCTGGTGGTTCGTGTGCCCTTTGAGCTTAATGTGACCTCACTCGGGGTCTCGGTGCTCGCGGCGGCGGTGATTGGCGCGGTATTCGGGGCTTATCCCGCGGTAAAGGCTGCTTCGCTTAAACCCGTGGAGGCGCTGAGGAAAGGCGGGTGAGAACGATATAATGAATATGCACCGAAATATCAGTAAATATATTGACAACATCAATAAAATTTGATATAATATAATTACAACACAGGGGGGTGACAAAATGGCACAAACTAATATAAATATCAGAATGGACGAGGAGCTGAAAAAACAGTTCGACAGCTTTTGCAGTGAGGTCGGAATGACAATGACAACGGCTTTTTGCGTATTTGCTAAAACGGTCGTTCGCCGACACAGAATACCCTTTGAGATAACGGACCTTGACATAAACGGATTTACTCCCGCGGAAGCGGCGGAGCTGGAATACAGGATTTCCGATCTTGCGGCAGGCAACGGAAAGGAACATGACATAATTGACGTATGAGAAAGATCTGGCAGGATAAAGCATGGGACGAATATGTATCTTGGCAGACAGCGGACAAAAAGCTGCTCAAACGTATAAATCAACTGATTAGCGATATTGAAAGAAACGGCAATCAAGGCATAGGTAGTCCCGAGCCCTTGAAAGGGAATTTTTCGGGTTACTGGAGCAGACGCATTGACGGCTTTAACCGTCTGATTTATCGTATAGCGGAAGATACGATAGAAATAGTTTCATGCAAAGGACATTATGATAAATAAAAGTTGGCTCTCCCCGAGGGGAGAGCCGTCTGTTATATTGGGGGAAATTCAGTGAACGTCTATTGTATAACCGCCGATGGATATGCTCTTGATTTTTGAGGTGTCGACGGGGCGGGTAAAGGTGTGCCCGTTGTTTATTGTACTGCCCACACTGCCGGTACCGGAGGTTATCAGATCATAGCCTACGCTGCCGTCGTCAAAGGTGATGATAGGCGTGCTGCCGTAATAGGGATTATCCAGCGCCTCCTGCACCTTGCCAACAGCCTCCTTAAATACGTCGAAGTCCTCGTCAAGCAGCTCCTCGGGCAGGGTCACGGTGTAGTTCATTCCGAAGGGAGTTATCTCCATCTCGGAGAGCACCGCGGTCACTCCGTCCGCCTTTATCTCAACATTTGGCGTGAGCTTCAAAGCGTCGGTGAGCAGATCAAAATCCATTGCGATATCAACGCTTTCAACAAAACCGATGTGCTTTTCCTCGAGAGGGCTTAACGTCGTTCTGTTGTAATTGAGGGAGTTAAAGCTGAGAGTAAGCGTTGTATCGGTGAGGTCGTACTCGGGGTAAGTCAGGCGGAAATAGCCCTTTAACGCTCCGTCCTCGAGATAGGGTATGCCTCTGCCGACAGCGCCGCTGCGCTCCTTGCCGTCGAGCTTTGCTCTGAAATCGAAGCCCCAGTTGTTCGGCGTGCCACTCGCGTAGTTGGTGCCCTCGTCAAAATCAAGGGTGTAGAATATATACGCGTTGTGAATGTCCGCTATCACCTTGTCGAGGGTCAGCGTAAAGCCGTCGCCCTTTAGGGTTTTGCCCAGCTCCTTGCCGTCAAGCTGCGGGAAGCCGTAGCGTGCGGGAGCAGCGGTCTCGGTAAGGCTTATCTCACGGCCGCAGATGGTAACGCTTGCGACCTCGGCGGGGTCAACGGGGTAGGACATCTCCATAAAGGATTCCATTCCGCCGTTCTTTTCGCTGCCCATACCGCTCTTTGCGGATACCTTAGCGCCGTTTTTAAGAGTAACGCCCGTTTCGCCGTTGCCCTTGAATATCGCGCCGCAGAACTTCTCAAATTCTACCTGCTGTCCGTCCGCGGGAAGTACGGTGTAGGTCAGCATAAAGGGAGTTATCTTCACCTCGGTGATGACCGCGC
This sequence comes from uncultured Clostridia bacterium, assembly GCA_947175045.1. Taxonomy (GTDB): domain Bacteria; phylum Bacillota; class Clostridia; order Oscillospirales; family Ruminococcaceae; genus CAG-115. The sequence continues at coordinate 4,037 of CAMWLH010000129.1, forward strand.
TGCCTATGCCGTCAAGCGCAAAGGTCTTGTTGGGGGTGAGGTCAAGCTCCATGCCCAACATATCGCCCAGGCTGAAATCAACGGTCATTCCGCATTGGATATCCTGCCTGTCGTCTATACTGCTGTCTGTGGTGTGACGGCGCGAAAGCGTGCCTATGGTCAGCGTAACGTCGCTGTTTTCAAGCGACACCTCGTCGCAGGATATCATAAAGCTGCCCTGAAGAGTGTTTTCGTTCAGCCATACGTTGTCCGCGGCGGACGAGCTCATGCCTATATTGGCTTCCTTGCCGTTTACCGTGAGCCCGAAGTCCGCCACCCACCAGTCGAACCAGCCCGTGCCGCTCACGTCGGTGTGCTTATAGTCGAGCGGGAATTTATCGTTGAACTCAATGGTGTAAATGAAATGCGCGGTGTGAGCGTCCGCAACCACGCCGTTGACAGTAAGGGTATAGCCGGGAGCCTCAAAACTCTCGCCCAGCGCTTTGCCTATGGACGAGAAGTCAAACGCGGGAACCTTCTGCCCAACGGAGGAGGTCTGCGCGAATTTGCCCGCGGAGAGGTCTACCTCCACATTGCCAATCTTGGCGCTTACGATATCGGAGGTATCGAGAGGATATTCAAAGTAACCCTCCAGATAGAGCGTTCCCTCGTCAAGTCTGCCAAAGCCCTCTACCAAAGTCATCGTGCCGTCCGCGTGATACAGAATCAAGTCGAAATCATTGATTTCCGCCTTGACGGAGATCGCGCTTTCTATATCGGAGTTTTCAACGGTCGCCTTTATTCCGAGAGGTGTAACGGTAAAATCGGTAAGCGTGCCGCTGCCGAAAAGTTCGCTGAGATAAACGGGCGCGCTGCCGATAACGCTCTTGTTGCCGCGTGTGACATCGAAATCAAAGTCAACCTCGAGAGTTACGCCGCAATCAAGTACCTCTCTTTCAAGCTCCTCGGGAGTTTCGTTCTTTTCGGAGCCGTGCGGCATTTCCCCGCGTCTGAGCCACTCAAAATCAAATGTGACCGTTTTGCCGCGAAGCGTGGTGTTATCGATAGTGCCTACCCTGTTATAGAAAGTATAAACGTTGCCGTTTACTATGCTCGGAACTCCGTTTCCGCCGGGCAGGTCGGAATCTACGGACAGCTCCCAGTCGTACCAGCCGTCCTTGGGCGCGTAATCAAAGTCCTCGTCAAATACAACGTCGCACACGATATACGCGGAATAGCCGTCGGTGATAAGTCCGCGAACGTTGAGGGTGTAATTCTCAAACTCGTAAACGCGGTTTATCTCCTTTCCAATCGACGCAAAGTCAAAGGGAGACGCGTTGTAGGCGCTCTGTACGTTATAGGTCTTGTCGCCTATGGTAATGGATTCGATATCGCGCATATAAACAGGGTATACCCAGCTCAGCAAAACGCTGGTGGAATAGCTGTCCTCATGAGAGTGCATTCTCATGCGATTGCTGCCGAGGTACTCCGCGGTAAAGACGGTATCGCGGCTTGTCGTGCCGTCCTTATAATTTATCGTGATGGAGTTTTTCAGCTTTTCGCACATATCCTCCTTGTTCTCTTCGCTCAACATATCGCCCGTCCACTCAACGTCCAGCTCCACGCCGAAGGTGGACAGACCGATATAGTCGATTATGCCCGTTTCGCCGCTTTCAAGCGTTATCTTCTCGTTGGGCAGTATCCTTACGGAATTGCGCCAGAGCTCAAAGTCCATATCAACGGAGAATTTTTTCTCCTCCAGTTCAAGGATATCTTCCTTATCGCCCGATCTGTGCACAAGGCGGTCAAAAGAATAAACAAGCGGTTTGTCCTGCATGGATATTCCCGAGATATTTATTGTGACGAAGCAGTGGGCGGTATTGCCCTCCATATTCATAAATCCGTTTCTCCAACTAGCGGCAGGAGCCATTTCGCCGCTGTAATTCATTACCCAGCTCATATCAATGTTGGGGTGCAGGTTGACAAACCATTCTTCATCGTCGGTGAGAGCGCAATCGTAATCCTCCGCAAACACTACGTCGTACAGAATATACGCGCTGTGCTCGTCCGCCGCGATACCCTTTATAATCACGTCGAATTTATCAAAATTATAGGTCAGGTCAAGCTCCTTGCCTATCGTTGAAAAATCGAACATAACGTTCTTGGTCTGCAGATCACTCTCACCGTTGTACTGATCAAAACGCTCTCTGAACATATCCTCAAACGCAGCGGGCAGATTCCACTGATATGCCGCGCTGACCCCTATCGCCGGTGTTCCCAGCAGCGCAGCCGCGGCGGCGGGGATAAG
>CAMWLH010000130.1 GCA_947175045.1 uncultured Clostridia bacterium
CCCTGTCGGTCGTCCTTGCCCGCTTGGGTTCCGGCGGGGGGGCTTGCCGTCCGTGGGGCCGGGCGGCGGGGCGGCTGTCTGCTGTGGTGCGGTCGGGTGGGGCGGGTGGGGGGGCGGCGCTGGGCTGCTTCCGCGGCGGACTTGCCCGACTTGCGATTGATAAACAGCTTTACCGCCTTTACTCCCGATCTGAAATTGAACGCGACGATAAACAGGAACAAAACCGCGTTGATGACGTTCTGCCACAGACCGTATTCCATAAACATGACTACCGCGGACATTACCGCGATAAGGATAAGGTTTGAGCATATCTTGTCCCAGTGTATACGCATATAGAGCAGCTTTTTGGTGTCGTTTACTCTGTAAATAAATACCAGCACATAGCTTACCAGGGTAGAGATCGCCGCACCTATGGCAGGGAAGTTTCCGGGAACAAGAACATTCAGCAGCAGGAGATTGAGCCCGATATTGGACAGCGCGCCTATCAGTGACGAAACAAAGGAGTGGGTGGTCTTGTTGCTCGCCTCGTAGATAGAGCTGAGGAAGTTGTTGAAGCTCTGGAACACCACCGCGCACAGCAGCGCGGGAACGTAAAAATAGGCGTATTGGAAGTCCTCATTGCCGAAAAACGGCATTATGATGGGGCGCAGAACCAGCATAATCCCCGCCGCCGCGAGGAACATCACCGTCTGCACCATATCGAAAATATTGGAGTAGAAATTGGATATCGTGCGCGAATTTCTCTCGGTTATAGCCGACATATGCCACGCCTGCGAGAATATTCCCACCACTATTGCCGCAAGGTTCGGGAATTTAAAGGCGAAGGAATATACGCCGTTGGCGGATTTTCCGTGCCTCTCCGTTACCATAAAGGTGTCGGAAACGTTGATTATCCACCACATTATCGCTGTCGGCATAAGCGGTATGCTGTACCGCAGCATTGCCCTGCGCAGGGATCTGTCGTGCCCGAAGGGGCGGTACGACCTATGCAGGTAGGCGGCGCTTGACAGGAATACCACCGATACAAAGTCAGCCAGCGATACCGACAGAACGTACCCGACCACGCCCATTTTGAGCAGCCCCAGAAACAGCAGGTTGAACATTATGTTGATGACAGTCGTCAGTATGCCGTCTATGGCGAACAGCCTAACGTGCCCTCTCGCTCTGACATAGATGCCGCAGATGCCCTTTATGCTGCCCGTGAACACATACATATATATCAGCCACTGGTACCCCGTGAGCATGGGAATAAGCCCCACCAGCGGTACTGCCGCGGTAAATATGGCAAGACCGCACAGCGTGACGTTTATGCCTATGGAGAATACCATTCGCCCGTTGTTGTCCCTGTCCAGCGCATAGCGAAGCACGCCCTCGCTTATGGAGAGCGTAACTACCGATATAAGCAGCGAGGAGGCGTTGATGATATTGGTTATATCGCCGAAGCCGTCGGTTCCCAGCCAGTCGGTGTAGAATCTCAGCATTACATACACCAGCAGCTTGGAGCTGAACTGTCCTATCGCCAGAACTATGGTATTATTTGCCAGTTTCTGATATTTGTTCATGAAGTCCCTTTTTGCAGCTTCCGATCATTTATCCCTTATCCGGCTGAAAAATTCAGTCAGCACCTCTCCGCAGCGTTCCCGCAGGATGCGGCTGCGAACCAGCGGTATATGGGTGAATTTCTCGTCGAACAGGGTCGCGACGGAGGCGCACGCGCCGTTTTTGTCGTCAAACGCGCCGTAGACAAGGCGCTTCAGCCGCGCGTTCATGACGGCTCCCGCGCACATGGGGCAGGGCTCGAGGGTGACGTACAGCGTACAGTCCGTCAGGCGCCACTGCCCGAGCGCTTCCGCGGCTTTCTCTATGGCGATCATCTCGGCATGGGCAAGGGGGGAGCATAGCTGCTCGCGAAGATTGTAACCCTCGCCTATGATATTTCCCGCGCCGTCCACCACGATCGCTCCCACGGGGATCTCGCCGAGCTCCCCCGCCTTTTTGGCAAGCTCGAGAGCCTTTAGCATAAACTCCTCGTCAAGTGTCATAGCCTTACAATCTCCTGAACGCCTGCGCAGCTATCGTGATGATCACCCACGCCAGGTTGTAGAGAAGAATAAAGAAGCAATTGAACATATCGTAATTGGTGAACAGCACGAAGATAAGCGCCAGAAGTATTCCCAAACCCGTGCCCGCGATCTGCATTATGCAGCCCATGCCGATTCTGCTGCGGAGGGTTTTGGCGCCGTTGACTGCCGTGGCGAAAGACGTGAATGTCCCATCGCAGGAGACCGCCGCGCTGCCCTTGGGGATAAATTTGGTGTTTTCGTTGAAGGTGTCGTGCTGCTCGAAGGGAATGACCCTTATCTGCTCCGCGTCGATATCGAAAAGCTCCGCTATCACGGAATCGGTCACCATACCGTCGACGGTCTTTATAACAAGGCTCACGCCGTTTTTAGCCAGCTTGTCGACGTTCTGCTTGACCTGGTTGTTGGCGGTAAGCTCCACGAAAAACAGCAGTATTACCTCGCCGCCCACCGCGAGATAAATTACCTCGTCGTCGTTTTTGTTGGCAGCCTTTACCTTTTTCATATCGGGAACGATTATTTCGTGGGATTTCATATGCTCTCGGTTTCCGATCAGCACGCGTCTGCGGTCAATCCAGCCCAGAACGCCGAGATTGCTCTCGTAAACGCAGTTGCTGACGCTTTTCAGAAGCTGCTGCTTGTAGTTGAGCATTCCGAAAAACGCGTCCGCCATTACGCTGTCCGCCGCCACCGCAAGGCTAGCCGCGTAGATTATAGCCTCGTCAAGCTGCACCTTTGGGGTGCTGCTCTTTTTGTGCTTGTTGTAGTTCCAGATGTTGTTTACCTTTACGGAGTTCGCGGGGAAAAGCGTTTTCGCGTCTATCAGCACCGCGTTGGTCTCGCTGAACTCCTCCACCGCGCCGTAGCCCAGTATCGCGCAGTTCTTGGCGGTCATTTTTCTTGAGGCGGTAAGCAGCGGGAGGGTCACTATAAGCGAGCCCGTGAACGCCGCGCCGATGGAGAAGATACCGCTCACAACGGTAGAAGCCCAGGATACATTGTTCATGACATACTGGCTAGATCCCATAAAGTAGGCGAACAGACCGCCCCCTATCGCGGCGCATATGGTCGCGGGAGCTGCCGCGCGGGCTATTCTGTCGGAAACGTCCTCGCAGTAGGTGGAGATGATAAAGTCGCAAAGCAGCTCGGTCTTGCGCATCGACGCTACCGCGGGAATGCCCGTCACAGCGGTGCGCGCGAGCTGATGAGCGCCCTCGCTGTCGCAGTTCTGCACGAAATATTTCGCCCTGTCGCCGGAGGTGAAGCTGAAATTCCTGCGCGCAGCCCTTACCGTAAACAGCTTTGACACTGTGTTGAAGCAAAGCGCCGTTAGGGATACGATAATATAAACATGGGAGCGCCCGCGATGGATATACTCCACCTGTGCGAGGTAAGGAATTATCGCGGCAATGGCGGTAATATGCGCCAGCGCGCAGAGAGTGTCCCCGTCGGGGCGGAGCTTTACCAGCCGCGAGAAACCGTTTGTGATAACGCTCGAGCAGGCGGTAAAGCTCAGAATGCCTATGATAAGATACGCGTAAAGGTAATTGTCGGGGTGGGTTATCTTGTTCACAAGATCGGTCACAACACCCATATTTATACCAAACTGATTGGTTATGGCGATGAACAGCGCCACAGCGAGCAGCGCTCCCAGAATAACAAGCCGTCCCAGCAGACCCTTTGAGGCACGCTCCAGCCTGTCGGCGATTACGTTCTCGTCGTCGAGGTCGATCTCCTCTTCCTCCTCGTCATCGTCCTCTTCGTACTCCTCGGCGGCAGAGTCCACCTCGTCGCCGATATCCTCAAGGATAAAGCCCGACAGTCTGCGCTTTCTCTTCTGCGCCAGCTCGTCCGCCCTGCGAACCTGCTCGACGGGGTCGGGCAGGCTTTCGGTATTGTCCGCGGCGTTGATAATGCCGGTGTCTATCAACTTTTTGTCGAGGTCGATGTTGAGCGGCTCGGAGAGCTGCTTTTCCGCCTCGTCCATCTTGTCGATATTATAAGTCGCTTCGCTGACGCGGCTTTTTTCACGCTGCTCCTGCACCTGCTTGTTCAGGGACTCCACAAAATCCCCGTCAGACTTCTCGCGTGAGCCCTGCCGTCCCGTCGCCGGGAAAAGCACGTCGTCGGCGCGTTTGCGGCTGGTCACGGGGGAGTACTCCTTTACCTTTGCCTCGCCGCCCGCTATCTTTTTCAGATCGTTGCCGGCGACCGCAAGAGTGTCGGTGACCTCGCGGGCGTTTCCGTTCAGCGCTCCCGCCGCCTTTGCGCGGGAGTCCAGCGGGTTGAGGGAGTCCAGCAGCTCGTCGGGGCTTTCAGCCTCCATATCCGCCCGAAGCAGTGCGCGGTTAAACTCCTCCACGCGCTTCTGTTTGCGTATCTGCATGGTATCGGTGGGCACGTCGTGGAAAACGATATCGTTCTCCTGCCCGAAAACCTTGACGTCATCGTCGTTCTCCGGCATTTTTATATCGCCAAATACCTTGACTTCCGCGGTATCCTCGTTTTCGGCGCTGCCCGAGCCGAAGCCCCCGAACAGCTCCGCCGTATCGTAAGGCGAGGACATTTCGGAGGAATACCCCGGATCGTGCTCGTCGCTTTCGGTTATTTTGTCCGCGGCGGCGCTTATCTCGGCGGCAAGCCGCATCTGACTTTCCTGCTCGGTGCGCTGCCTTGCGGCAAGGCGCTCGTTGAGCTGCTCCGCCTCGCGGCGCTGCTGCTCCAGCCGTCTGCGCTCCGCTTCCTGCGCCCTTATTGCCGCCAGATCCGCGGACGCGCCCTTTTTCGGCGTTCTCTTGCGCGAGGGTATGCCCCTCATTCTGTCCACGGAGCGGATAGCGTCGTCAAGCTCTGTCCCTCCGATAATATCGGTTATGCTGCCGTCGTATCCTCCCGTTTCGTCGGAGACGTCCCTCTTGGTGTCGACCTCCGCCAGAATATCATCAATACTGTATTTATCGTCAGCCATTTTTTATCTCCTGATCTCAAAAAAATTTTCCGCGACCCGCCCGCAAATACTCCGCTGACGCTCCGTTTTCACGGGCTCCCGCGGAAAATTTTCCTGCGTGGGCTAAGCGATGCTCTTTGCGGTGACATTATGTTGCTCTTGGCAAATGATTTAAAAGAATTTCCCGCACCGTACAAATGTTGCAAAGCAACATTTGTACTAGCCCGCCGCGAAAGCTCCGCGTCCGCTCCGCTTTCACGGCGGCTTGCGGAAAATTCATGCGTGGGCTTAATGATGCTCTCTGCGGGCGTTGCTTTGCTGCGTGAGCATAATGTCGCTCTAATCTGTCAGTCTTATTTCCTGTGCTTAACTACCTCATACATCAATATACCGGCGGAAACGGAGGCGTTAAGCGAATTTACCTTGCCCATCATCGGCAGCGAGAGGGTCATGTCACAGCTTTCCCTTACCAACCGACCCAGACCGAAGCCCTCGGAGCCTACCACCAACGCGATACCGCCTGACAACTCCGCTTTGTCATAGGGAGTGCCGTCGGCTTCCATGCCGTAGACCCAGATGTTTTCCTTCTTGAGCCGCTTTATCGTGTCCACCAGATTGGCAACGCGCGCCACTTTGAGCCACGCCGCCGCGCCCGCGGAGGTCTTGTATACCGTCGCGTTAAGGGACGCGCTTCGCCTTTTGGGGATTATCACTCCGTCGGCTCCCGCCGCTTCCGCAGTGCGGATTATAGCCCCGAGATTATGAGGGTCGGCGATCTCGTCCGCTATGATGATAAACGGCGGCTTGCCCTTTTGCTTTGATATCTCCAAAATATCCTCCACCGTGGAGTAGGAGCAGGCGGCAAGCTCCGCGGCTGCTCCGCCGTGCTTTTCGGTTCCGCACAGGGCGTTCAGCTTTTCGGCGCTTACCTCTTTGACGACCGCGCCGCGCCGCTTGGCAAGCGGTATCAGCTTTCCAAGAGAGATTTCCCTCTGAACGTACAGAGTGTCGATTTCCTGCTCGGAATTGAGGGCTTCCGTCACGGCGTTACGCCCGTAAATGAGCCTTATGTCAATTTCTTTTTCCATATTTTTCCTTTTCAAGCTGCATTTTCAATCATACATCATTTATTATATCATAAATCCCCCCGTATTTCAACTATAAAAAGGGAAAGTATTGTGAAAATTGTGAAAAAAGCATTGAGCGGAGTATTTTGTGCAGCTTTTAATCGTCGTTTTCACAAATATTTCGTCCGATATATTGTTTTTTTTGACAAGTTGTGGTAAAAT
>CAMWLH010000131.1 GCA_947175045.1 uncultured Clostridia bacterium
GACCTCAATGGAGATATGCGACAGTCTACGAGCGGCGGTAAAGCGCACGGGAGCGACCGACCCCGCGGAGGTAAAGGAGCTCCTGCGGGAGATAATCGCCGATATACTGACGGGCGAAAACGAGCTGCGGCTCGATACAAAGCCTTCGGTCATTATGGTGATTGGAGTCAACGGCGCAGGAAAGACTACCACCATAGGAAAGCTGGCGGCGCATTTAAAGCGCTCGGGCAAGCGGGTCATTGTTGCGGCGGCGGATACGTTCCGCGCGGCGGCGATAGATCAGCTCAACGTGTGGACTGACCGCGCGGGCGTGGAGCTTATCAAGCAAACGGAGGGCAGCGACCCCGCGGCGGTGGTATTCGACGCGATCAGCGCGGCGAAGGCGCGCGGAGCGGACGTGGTTCTGTGCGATACCGCGGGCAGACTGCATAATAAAAAGAATCTTATGGAGGAGCTTAAGAAGATAGCGCGTGTGGTGAGCCGCGAGCTTCCCGAGGCTTCGACGGAGATACTGCTGGTTCTGGACGCAACAACAGGGCAAAATGCTGTTAATCAGGCAAAGCTTTTCGGTGAAAGTGCCGAAATTTCGGGAATTGTTCTCACAAAGCTTGACGGAACGGCAAAAGGTGGTATAATAATACCTATAAAGAATGAACTGGGAATCCCGGTAAAGCTGGTCGGAGTGGGCGAAAAGATCGACGATCTCCAGCCGTTTATTCCCGAGGATTATGTAAGGGTGCTGTTCGAGAGCTAGAGCCGCAAAAAGCCCACGCAGTAAATTTTTCGCGAGAGCCTGTGAAAACGGAGCAAAGTTTTGCGCAACGTGTGGTATTTTGTGGCATTTTGCGCAAAACCTCGCGGAGTTTTCGCGGGCGGGTCGCAAAAAATTTTTTAAAATCAGGAGGAAGTATGAAACATCATCACAAACAAAGCGAGGAAGAGCAGGCCATAGTGCCTGTCCGACAAAGGATAATCATTGCGTCGAACAATGAGGGTAAGATACGGGAGTTCAAGGAGCTCTTGAGACCCTATGGGTTCGAGGCGGTTTCCATGCGCGAGGCAGGCTATACGGAGGAGATAGTGGAGGACGGAGAGACCTTTGAGGAGAACGCTCACATTAAGGCGCGGGCGATCTTCGAGGCGCTGAGGATTCCTACCATTGCGGACGCCAGCGGGCTGGAGATAGATTTTCTGGGGGGAGCTCCCGGGGTGTATTCTGCGCGCTACGCGGGCGAGGGCGCGACGGATAAGGAGCGCTGCGAGAAAGTCCTGAAGGAAATGCACGGCGTTGCAAGACCGCTTCGCGACGCGCGGTTCGTCTGCTCGATATACTTTATTTACGATGAGGACAGCGAGTATTCCGTAAATGGTACGGTCGAGGGGTACATAGGCGACGAGATGACGGGCGGAAACGGATTCGGCTATGACCCAATATTTATGGTGGACGATAACGAGAGCATGGCGACCATAAGCGAGGAGGAAAAGAACAGGATAAGTCACCGCGCGATGGCGTTTGAAAAGCTAGCCGTTATATTGAAGGAGAAATTTCTTGATGCTGACAAGTAAACAGAGAGCACATCTGCGCTCGATAGCGCAGGGGTACGATACGATTTTTTTTGTGGGAAAGAACGGGATAGGCGAGGAGCTTGTAAAGCAGCTTGACGACGTTCTCAACGCGCGTGAGCTGATAAAGGCGGGCGTGCAGGAGAGCTGCGACTACACCGCGAGGGAGGCTGCCGACGAGATAGCGCGTCTGACGGGCTCGGAGGTGGTGCAGGTGATCGGGCGGAAGTTCGTGCTGTGGCGCAGAAGCAAAGACCCGAAAAAGAGGGTGATAGAGCTTGATTAAAACAGGTATTTTCGGGGGAGCGTTCAACCCCGTCCATAACGGGCACGTCCGCCTTGCGGAGGAGGCGGTGAAGCAGCTCAAGCTGAAAAGGCTGCTGATAATCCCCACGTTTGATTCGCCGCATAAGGACACAAAGCTCGCTCCGTTTGACGACAGGGCGGAGATGTGCCGCCGCGCTTTCGGGCATATTGAGGGAGCGGAGGTAAGCGATATCGAGCGTACTCTCGGCGGGAAAAGCTACACGATAACCACAGTGCGGGAGCTTAAAAGGCTGTACCCCGAGGACAGGTTCTTTCTGCTGATAGGCGGGGATATGCTTTTCAGCTTCGATAAGTGGTACAGGTATGAAAGTATTCTCAACGAGGTGAAGGTATGCGCCGCCGCGCGGGAGAACGACAGCCTTGCGGATATGATGGAATTCGCCGCGGAGATGGGAAAGGTTAAGGTGCTGCCCACCAACGCCGTGGAGGTAAGCTCTACCGAGATACGTGATAAGGCGGCGCGCGGCGAGGATATTTCGGGGCTTGTTCCCGAGGGCGTTTGCGAGTATATCAAGGAGCAAACGTTGTATTAGCATATTGCGGTGTCAGGTTCACGCAGCAAAGCAACACAAGCATAGAGCAACATAATATTTACGCGGAATAGCAACGCTCGCAGAGAGCGACATAAAGCCCACGCAGCAAAATTTTTCGCAAGCCGCTGCGAATGCGCAGCGCAGCGGAGCATTTGCAGCGGGCTAGCGCCGACTTGTTCGGCGCGGTGCGAAAAATTTTTTAAAATAAGGTGATTCAGACGAAATTTGAGGAATTTGATGAATACAGGGAGCTTTTAAAGCAGCGTTTGTCGAAAAAGCGCTACACACACAGCATGAACGTGGCGCAGGCAAGCTATAAGCTGGCGGAGCTCAACGGCGGCGACAAAAGGCGCTGCTACCTGGCGGGAATGCTCCATGATATAATGAAGGAGGATGATCCCGAGATACAGAAGCGGTACTGCGAGGAGAGCGGGCTCGATCCCGATCCCGCGGAGCTGCTCTCGCCGCAGCTCTGGCACGGCGTGGCAGGCGGGTATTACGTCCGCGAGGTGCTGAATATCACCGATGAGGAGATAATCGGCGCGATACGGTTTCACACCATTGCGCGGGCGGATATGTGCCTGACGGAAAAGATAGTTTATCTCGGAGATATGATCTCCGAGGACAGAAGCTACAAGGACGTTGACAAATTCAGAAGAATATGTTATGATGATTTGGACAAGGCAATGTCGGTGGCGCTGATATATCAGATACAGAAGGTGTCCTCAAAGTGCGGGTATATCCCGCGGTATACGCTGGAGGCATATAACTTTTATCTGAAATACAATAAGGACAAGGAGAGCTTATGACTGATTTACAGGAACTGGAAATAGCCGTGCGGGCGCTGGATTCAAAGAAAGCGTCGGATATAAAGGTGCTTAAGGTAGAGGACTTGACGATACTCGCGAAGTATTTCGTTATAGCCTCCGCCACCAGCACAACGCAGGTAAAGGCGCTTGCGGACGAGGCAGAGTTCAAGCTGGGCGAAAAGGGCATTCAGCCCAAGGGCATAGAGGGCGAGCAGAGCAGAAACTGGATAATACTCGATTATTACGATATCGTGATCCATGTTTTTCTCGAGGAAACAAGGGACTTCTACCGGCTGGAGCATCTCTGGGCGGATGGCACTCCCGTCGATATTTCGGAATGGGTAACGGAGAATTGACGATATCTATATATTTTCAAATTTTTTTCAAATAACTACTTGACAAAACCATATTAAGGTTGTATAATGTAGTATATACTTTTGTATATACTACGTTTAGTAGATAACCTGTGCCGAACGGCAAAGGGAGGGAAATATAGATGGCAGAAATTCGTCTGGGCAAAAATGAATCTCTTGAGACAGCTCTGAAGCGTTTCAAGCGTTCATGCGCAAGGGACGGCGTTCTTGCTGAAGTTCGTAAGAGAGAGCATTACGAAAAGCCTTCGGTAAAGCGTAAGAAGAAGTCCGAAGCTGCTCGCAAGCGCAAGTTCTGATTTGGAACATTCTGATTTGGGGTTTGCTTTTGCTACTTAAAATCAACGGTTAGGGCGGGCAGGTATATGTCCGCTTTAATTGTTTTGGGAAGGGGGGAAGGCAGTCGGCGGTTGACTGTCGGAGACTTGGGGCGCGCCGCGGGCGATCCCTTAACTGTACTGTAAACCGTATACTGTCACGTCGTGCTGTTTAGACCTACCTTCTGGCTGAAAAGCGTGCTGATGATAGACGAGGATTTTCTTAGGGAAAACCGCGTCGAGGCGCTGGTGCTCGATCTTGACAATACCCTCTCGATGCACGGTAATCCCGTTCCCGAGGAGGGCGTGGAGGACTGGCTGGATAAAATGCGGGCTCTGGGGATAAAAATGCGGGTGGTGTCCAACAACACCAACAGGCGCGTAGCTCCCCTGGCGGCAAGGCTGGGGCTGGAGTTCACCGCCAACGGAGCAAAGCCGCTTACTTTCGGGATAACCCGCGCCATGAAAGCGATGGGCGCGGACAGAGCCGTCACACTGGTAGTCGGCGATCAGATATTCACGGATATCATAGCGGGGAATTTAAGCAGGGTGCGCACGGTGCTGGTGGAGCCTTTCCACCTGGAAAAGACCTGGACGTTCCGCCTGAAAAGACGGCTGGAAAGCGTAGTGTTCCACCGCGATTATTCTAAATTGGAGTTGAAATGATGGGTATTACTTTCGGACCGGGCGGAAATTCCGTAAGCTGGGGCAAGAGAAAATTTCCCGAGGAGCTCCCCGCGTATCTTAAGGAGCTCGGGCTGAACGGCTATGAGATCGAGTGCGGCAGAGGAGTGCGGCTGAGCGAAAAAACTCCCGCGCTGCTGCCTAAGCTGGCAAGGGAAAACGGGATATATGTGACGCTGCACGCGCCATATTTCATCTCGCTGTCCTCCACGGAGGAGGAAACGCGGCTCAAGAGCGTGGATTATATATTGCAGTCGGCGAACGCCGCGAGGTCGGTGGGAGCCGAAAAGATAGTGGTGCACTCGGGCAGCTGCTCTAAGATCAGCCGTGAGGAAGCCACACTACTCGCAAAGGATACGCTGAAACGCGCTCAGGCGGCGCTTGACGAGGCGGGTCTGTCCGATATCATAATCTGCCCCGAAACAATGGGCAAGATAAACCAGCTCGGAACGCTGGACGAGGTGTTGGAGCTCTGTACAGTTGATGAGAGATTTTTACCGACAGTGGATTTCGGACACCTTAACGCGCGTACTCTCGGCGGAATAAAGGGCAGGGCGGACTATGCGAAAATGCTGGACAGCATAGAGAACAAGCTGGGTCACGAGCGCCTTGGCAGAATGCACATACATTTCAGTAAGATCGAGTATACAAAGGGCGGGGAAAAGCGGCATCTCACCTTTGAGGACAAGACGTTCGGGCCCGTGTTTGAGCCGCTTATGGAGGAAATTTACAGCCGAGGGCTGTCCCCGTCGATAATCTGCGAGAGCGACGGCACACAGGCGGAGGACGCCGCGGAGATGATGAAATATTATAAGACCTTGGGGGGTAATGTATGAAAATATTGGTGCTGAACGGGCCCAATCTTAATCTGCTCGGTGAGCGCGAGCCGAATATCTACGGCGGGGAGACAATGCAGTCCATCAACGACGAGCTGGTGCAGCTCGGGCGTGATATGGGCTATGAGGTGGACTATTATCAGAACAACGTCGAGGGCAGGCTGATAGACCGTTTGCAGGAGGCAAGGCTGGACTGCGCGGGGGTCATCTTCAACGCGGGAGCGTACACGCATTACAGCTACGCGCTGCGGGACGCTATCGCTTCGATAAAAATACCCGTGATAGAGGTGCATATGTCAAACGTTCACAGCCGTGAGGAATTTCGCAAAACAAGCGTGATAGCGCCCGTCTGCCGCGGCAGCATAAGCGGCTTCGGAAAGTACAGCTATCATCTGGCGCTGAGCGCGCTCAACAATATTCTGGGGGGAGAAAAATGAACAGGATCGAACAGCTTTCACAGTGGCTTGAGGACGAGCGCAGCGGCGCTCTTATAACCTCGGAGGTAAGCCGCCGCTATCTCAGCGAATATGCCTCTACCGACGGCATTATGCTCATTACAAAGGAGGAGAGCTACTTCCTTATCGACGCGCGGTATTTCGACCACGCAAAGCAGCAGGCTAAAAACTGTACGGTGGTATTGCTTACGGATACGGGAAAGCAGCTTCTCGACCTGCTTATAAAGCATGGGATAAAGCGCCTGCACATCGAGTCGGACACGCTGACGGTGCGGGAGCTTGAGGATTACCGCGAAATGCTGCATTACTCCGAGATCGACAGCGGAAACGGACTTTCGGATAAGCTCCGCGAAATGCGCATTGTGAAAAGCCCGGAGGAGATCGCCCTTATCACAAAGGCGCAGCGTATCGC
>CAMWLH010000132.1 GCA_947175045.1 uncultured Clostridia bacterium
CTCGTCCGCCCCCCCGGCCTGCCGGTCTGCGAGCACCTTGCATGTGTGGCTGACCTCCGTCAGCCCGTGTATCCGCGGAATATTGCCGTAGTCCGCGAGATCTTCCCCCTCGCTCTGCTCAAACGTGCGTATCATAATTCCGTTGATATACCGCGAGAGCACGCGCGCGGTATCCTGCACGGGTTCGCCGCGCCCTATCTGAAGCTCCTTCGAGGACAGAAACAGCGCGTGCCCACCGGGCTGATACATACCCGCTTCAAATGAAACGCGAGTTCTTGTGGAGGACTTCTGGAATATCATTCCCAAAGTCATTCCTTTTAAAAGATTATGGGGAATTCCATGCTTATGCTCATATTTGAGCTGATCCGCAAGGTTCAGAATATCAATAATTTCCTCTGTGCTGAGATCCAGCATCTTCAATAAATGTTTCATCTTGTACTCCTTATCTAAAAAATTTTTTCGCACCGTGAGAACGTTGCAAAGCAACGTTCTCACTAGCCTGCGCGTTAAAGCTCCGCTTCACTTCGTTTCGCTGCGCTTTCCCGCGCGCTTGCGAAAAATTTTCCTGCGTGGGCTTTACGCTGCATTATTTTAAAAATTTCCCGCGAGGACTTTAAGTGCCCGTATGCGGCTTTTTTAATCGCGGCGAAGCCGCACCATAACTATCAACTGTCAACTGTACACTGTCAAGTGTCTATTCTCGCCATTTTCGCCATGGTCTTATTGCGATATATCAGATCGTCCCGCGGGGTAAACCCGAGTTTTTCCCAGAAAGCGTTCCCGCCCTCGTTGCGGGCGAATACCACCAGAGCCGCCTTGCTTATCCCGAGAGCCTCCAGCGCCTTTAAAGCCGCGCTTACAAGCTCCCGGGCTATTCCGCGGCAGCGATATTCGGGGCTGACGGCGGTATGATAAATATACCCGCGCCGCCCATCGTTTCCCGCCAGTATTACGCCGACTATCCCGCCGCCCTCCTCCGCAACAAAGCAGGTCGAGGGATTACGCGCGAGAAACCGTGAAATGCCATACTCCGAGTCGTCGAGATCGTTCAGCCCCATTCCCTTGCAGGACAGCCACAGGGCGTAGACCGCGCCGTAATCCTCAAGGGTCATCGTTCTTATATTCATTCCCTGTAAAAGCCTCCCGTGTGAAAATTCTCGCCGCCCGCCTTTTCGGCGGTCAGCCTGAACGTCACCACCCCGTCGGGGCAGATAAACTCCTTAACAAGCGGTGAATCCGGATTGCTTCCCGTTGGCGAGAACCCGCCGATCTTACGCAGATCGCCGCCGCCTCGGACGGTCTCCAGCATGGGGAACAAAATCAGCATTGACTTCTGACAGAAGCCGCGCCCCTTTTGGTTCACGGGACAGTCGTAGGTACAGCGGTATACGTCCCCGACCTCATCGCCGTTACGGCAGTGTCCGCGCGCTCTGTTGTCGTGGGAAACTGATATCACCTCAACGGTAAAGCCGTATTCCTCCTCATACCACTTATCCATTTAAAATCCCCGTCAGTATCTCCAGTCCTTCGTCGATCTCCTCATAGCTTATGGTGAGCGGCGGGAGCAGCCGCACCTTTGTCTTTGCGGTAAGCAGCAGCAGCCCCTTGTCCAGCGCCGCCTTTACCACGTCGCCCGCCTTTTTTGTCTTGAGCTCGATGCCTATCATCAGACCCATTCCCGAAACGGAATTCACCTCGCCGCATTTCAGCAGCTTTTCGCGGATATAGTTTCCCTTAGCCGCCACCTCGTCAAGAAATCCCTCGGAGTTGACCTTGTTCAGCACCGCCATGCCGCCCGCGCAGCAAATGGGGTTCCCGCCGAAGGTAGAGCCGTGAGTTCCCGCCGTGAGCACCCGCGAGCACTTTTCTCCCGCAAGGCATACCCCTATCGGGATACCGCCCGCAAGCCCCTTGGCAAGGGTAGTGAGGTCTGCTTTTCTGCCGAAGCTGTCTCCCGCCAGAAACTTCCCCGTACGCCCCACGCCCGTCTGAACCTCGTCCGCAATGGTAAGCACGTCCTTTTCGGCGCAGAGCTTAAATATCTCGTCAACGAAGCCCTGCTCCAAGGGCATTACTCCGCCCTCGCCCTGGATATATTCAAACATCACCGCGCATACCGTATCGTCCAGCTTGGCGCGCAGGTCGTCGATATTGTTAGCCTCGACGTTCACAAAGCCCTCCACAAAGGGGAAAAAGTAGTTGTGGAACACGTCCTGTCCCGTCGCGGACAGTGTGCAGAGCGTTCTGCCGTGGAAGGAGTTCACCAGCGTGATTATGTTGTGCCGCCCCTTGCCGTACTTGTCGAAGCTGTATTTTCTGGCTATCTTGATAGCGCACTCGTTAGCCTCCGCGCCGGAGTTCCCGAAAAACATATTCGTATATCCCGCGGTCTCGCATAGCGCCTTGGCAAAGTCTGCCTGCACTTTCGTGTAGTAGTAATTCGAGGTATGCTGCAGCCTGCGCGCCTGTCCGCAGACCGCATCCACCCATTCCTCGCTGCAATAGCCCAGGGAGTTCGTTCCGATACCTGATCCGAAATCTATGTACCGCTTGCCGTCCTCGCTCATGGCGGCTTCTCCCGTACCGCTCTCCATAACAAGATCGTATCTTCCGTAGGAGGGCATTACATATTGATTAAACTGTTCAATAGTATTCATTTTTCCGACCTTTCAACTTAATACGCCGTCAAGCAACTATCATAGTTCCCGCGCCCGTGTCGGTGAGAAGCTCCACCAGAATAGAGTGGGGAATGCGCCCGTCGATTATATTTGTCTTGTGGACTCCTCGGCGCACTGCCTCCACGCAGCAGTCTATCTTGGGTATCATTCCGCCCGAGATTATGCCCTGCTTTTTCAGATAGGGGACTTCGCTTACTCCCACAGTCCTTATAATGGTATTCTCGTCGTCCTTATCCTCGAGAAGCCCCTTGATATCCGTTAGAAGTATCAGATTCGCCGCTTTCATTTCCGCCGCGATACGCGCCGCCGCGGTGTCCGCGTTGATATTATACACCGTGCCGTCCTTGCCGCGTCCTATGGTGGATATTACGGGGATATACCCGTTGTCAAGGGAGTTTTGTATTATCTTAGGGTTGACCGCAGTGATATTTCCGACGAAGCCCAGCTCGGGGTCGAGCATTTCCGCCTCGATCATATTCCCGTCAAGCCCGCACAGACCCACGGCGCTGCCGTTGTGGCTCTCCAGCATTGAGACCAAGTCCTTATTGACCTTTCCCGCGAGAACCATCTGCACGATATCCACCGTTTCCTCATCGGTGTAGCGCAGCCCGTTCACGAATTTACTCTCCTTGCCGGTTTTCGCGAGCATAGCGTTTATCTCGGGACCTCCGCCGTGCACCAGCACCACCTTTATCCCCAGCAGCGAAAGAAGCACAACGTCCTCCATCACCGCTTGCTTAAGGACCTCGTTGGTCATGGCGTTCCCGCCGTACTTCACCACCACGACCTGATTATTGTATTCCTGAAGATAGGGCAGAGCCTCTATCATCACCTTTGTCCGTATATCCAGATCAATATGCATTTTATAAACTCCTGATTTAAAAAATTTTCCGCGACCCGCCCGTAAAAACTCCGCCGGCGCTCCGTTTTCACGGGCTCTCGCGGAAAATTTTCCTGCGTGGGCGTTATGTTGCTCTTTGCAAACGTTGCTTTGCTGCGCCTTTTTAGGTTGCTCTTACCAAATGATTTAAATTTGAATTTTCCGCACATCGAACTCAGCCGCTTCGCGGCGGAGTTCGATGGCTCGCCCTTAAAAGCTCCGTTTCGCTTCGCTACACTGCGCTTTCACGAGCGGCTTGCGGAAAATTCCTGCGTGGGCTATATGCTGCTGTTTTCTACGACAATTCCGCGTTGACCCAGCTCTCGATCGTTTTTCCGCAGCCGGAGCACTTCAGATCAATAACCACCCAGTCCCATACGTCTATATGATCCTCGGGAACAAAGCTCATTCCCGAGGGCGGCATTTCCACGACCTCCTCGATAAACTGCTGCTCGTCCTCGATATCAACGCTCATTTCTATCTCGAACAGGCTGCCGCCGCATTCGGGGCAAAGCCGCGTCATATCCGCGGGCGCGGTGATTCCCTCGCCGCATATCAGCCCGTTGTAGCTATGCTTAGCGTTATCGAACAGCTCCCAGCTTTTGCCGCAGCCATTACAAAACGCGTTCACGACAAGCGCGTACTTGCTACCGCACTTTTTGAATCCCACCATGCCGCCGCGGGGCTCACCGCAGTATCTCACCCCGAAGTCCCTGGCACCGCAGGTGCATATTATCTGCCCGCTTGTGCCGTCTATCGTCTTTAATATCTCCTTTAGATGTGTCGGCGTGTTCTTCATTATGTCCGATACTCCGCGTTGATTTTCACATAATCAAAGGTAAGATCGCAGCCCCAGGCAATCGCGCTTGCTTCGCCGCTGTGTAGGTCGATAAGTATTTTGACCTCGCCCTCCGACAGTATCTCCGCTGCCGCTTCCTCCGAGAAATCCGTGCCGAATCCGCCGCTGCACACCGTGACCTTGCCCTTTTCTCCCGCGAACTCCACGGAGACCTTTGACAGATCGAAATCTCCCTCCGCGTAGCCCAGCGCGCAAAGGATACGTCCCCAGTTGGCGTCCGCCGCGAACATCGCCGCCTTTACAAGGCTGGAGCACACCACCGACTTTGCCGCGGATTTAGCCGTCTTTTCGTCGGGAGCGCCGTTTACAATGCACTCCAGAAGTCTTGTAGCGCCCTCTCCGTCGCGGGCGGTCTCCCTCGCGAAATTCATCATGACCGCATACAGAGCGTTTTCAAACAGCTCGTAGTTCTTGTCCTCACAGTTGATCTCGGGATTTTTTGCCAGACCAGAGGACATAAGTATCAGCGTGTCGTTGGTAGATGTGTCTCCGTCCACGCTCACCATGCTGTAGGTGCGGTCGTTCACTTTGCGCAGAGCCTTTTCGAGAAGCTCTCCCGTAATAGCAACGTCGGTGGTGATAAACGCCAGCATCGTTGCCATATTGGGGTGTATCATTCCGCTCCCCTTTGAGATACCGCCGACATGGCACTTCCTGCCCTCTATCTCAAATTCCACCGCAAGTTCCTTTTTGCGGGTGTCGGTGGTCATGATAGCCTCCATAGCTTCGCCGCTCTTTTTGGGTGACAGCGATTTTGCGAGAGTGGGAATACGCTGCTTTATCGGTTTTATATTCAGCTTCTGCCCGATAACCCCGGTAGAAGCCACTATAACGTCGTTCTCATCGATATCCAGCGCCTGCGCGGTGAGAGCGCACATTTTGTTGGCAATTTCTATCCCATTGCTGTTGCAGGTGTTGGCGTTGCCGCTGTTGACGATTATCGCCTGCGCGTAGCCGTCCTCAAGGTGCTTTTTTGTTACGGTGATAGGCGCGCCTTTGACCTTGTTTGTTGTATAGAGAGCTGCCGTTCTGCATCTTTCCGCGCAGAATATCATAGCGAGATCGCGCTTGGTGGTGTTGCCCTCCTTTATCCCCGCGATGATACCTCCCGCGGCAAATCCCGCAGCGGCGCAAACGCCGCCGTCCACAAATTCATATCCCTTAAACTTGACCATTTTTAGTCTCCCGATTTCATAAAATTTCGCAAAGCTCACTAAGGCTGTTTACCGTATAGTCGGCTTTTTCAATCTCATTTTTTATGCTCCAATACCGCCAAAAACCTTGCCTTATCCAAACTGTATGCATACCCAATAAATTTGCCGGTACGATATCATTATCTATTCTATCACCGATCATAACCGAATCACTTGCTTTGCAGCCGCTTTGGCTCAAAGCTGTTTCAAATATCCTTTTATCGGGCTTGGCAACCCCTTCCTCCGCGGAAGCAACGACCAGATCGATATATTTTATCAGACCGTAACTCTCTAAACGCTGCTTGGTTCCGAGGGACTGATTTGCAATAACTCCGATTTTGTATTTGCCGCTAAAAAAATCAAGACATTTAACAGTGTCGCCGTAAGGAGTTTCATACTCTTTATCCCAGCTCGGCAAGCTTACTCCAAACAATTTTGCTGTTTCCAGATCGCCCTTTTGGTTTTGTTTGTAAAAATCAAGGGCAGTCTTGTAAGCATTATCATATGTGACATTTGCCGCTTCGGCTATTTTCCTTATTCGGGCTTCATATGCGAGATGTTCATCAATCAATGTCGAACCGATGTCAAAAAACAGCCATTCTGCGTTTTTTATCATATTAGCCCCGCTTTCTCGTCAATACCCATCATTATATTCAGACACTGCACCGCCGCGCCGCTTGCGCCCTTGCCGAG
>CAMWLH010000133.1 GCA_947175045.1 uncultured Clostridia bacterium
TATACCGCTATGTCCATGCGCATACGTTCGCTTTCGGCTCACTCCGCGCAGTAATTGACAATTATACCATAATCCCTTCGGGCTTATGGTATAATAAACGCGAAGCACATAAAAGGGGGATATTTATGCGGGAATTGATAATCGTTGAGGGCTTGCCCTGCTCGGGGAAAAGCTCCGCGGCGCGGTATATCGCCGATAAATTTGACATGAAGTGCTTTGACGAGGACAGCGGAAAGCACCCCGCCGATTATGAGTTCCATGCGTTTGTTCAAGCGTCGGAGCTGGATAAATTCTCTCATAGCGAGCGGAACAGGATAGTTAAAAAATCAGAGCGGAAATACGGAGGGGTCGTTGTTCCGCTTGCGGAATTTCAAGGCGAGCTGTTCAACAGGCTGCTGCAATATAAGATATATGATTTTCTTCCGTGGGAAACGGAAAAAACCGTTATGCTGGGCAAGTGGCGTGAATTCGCGGAAAATAAGAAGCCCGATGAAGGATATGTTTTCAACTGCGTGCTGCTCCAGAACCCCATGTGCGAGACCATGATGCGCTTTGATCTGCCCCTCACGGAATCGGAGGAATATATCAGTGAGATATGCGGTATTATCAAGGATATGAACCCGCTGGTGGTTTATCTGGAAAATAATGATATCGGAGACAGCGTAAACATGGCTGTTGACGAAAGAGGAAACGACTGGCTCGACGCGGTTATAGATTATCACTGCGGCGGCGCATACGGCAAATCAAAGCAGCTAAGCGGCTTCGACGGCTATATATCCGCTTTGGAGGAACGTCAGCGCAGAGAGCTTGAAATTTTGTCAAGAGTAAATATCGACAAGGTAGTATTGGTCGACCCCCAAAGGGATTGGAAAACGGCATATCGGGTGCTGGACAAAAGGTTGTCGGAAATGATGTAAGTTACGCCCACGCAGCAAAGCAACGCAAGCAAAGGTCAGCGTAACGCCCACGCAGCAAAATTTTCCGCGGGAGTCCGTGAAAACGGAGCAAAGTTTTGCGCAACGATCATGTTGCTGTCTGCGGTATTTTGTGACATTTTGCGCAAAACTTCGCGGAGCTTTTACGGGCGGGGCGCGGAAAATTTTTTATAATCAGGAGAAAAAGATGACTTTCAGAGAATTGTTGGAAAATGACGAGTATATTGTCCTTGACGGAGCTATGGGGACTATGCTGCAAATGAGCGGGCTCAAGCTGGGCGGGCTGCCGGAGGAGCTCAATTTCACGCAGCCGGAGCTGATAGAGGATATCCATCGGCAGTATATAGCGGCGGGGGCGCGGGTAGTTTACGCGAACACCTTCGGAGCGAACGCTCACAAGCTAAAGGGCAGCGGGTACAGCGTGAAGGAGGTCGTAGAAAAGGGTATAGAGATCGCGCGGAAAGCCTGCGCGGGCACGGATACCCTGGTGGCGCTGGACGTGGGCTCACTGGGGAGAATGATGCGCCCGACCGGCGATATGTCGGTAAACGAGGCTTACGGAATGTTCAAGGAGATAATGCTGGCGGGGCGCGGCGCGGATATTATAGTGCTGGAGACCATGACCGATCTTATGGAGATAAAGACCGCGCTGCTCGCCGCCAAAGAAAACACGGAGCTTCCCGTAGTCTGCACCATGACGTTTGAGGAAAATCTCCGCACCTTCACGGGCTGCGGAGTGTCGGCGATGGCGCTTACGCTGTGCGGGCTGGGAGCGGACGTTATCGGCATGAACTGCTCCCTCGGGCCAAAGGAAGCTATGCCCATAGTTGAGGAAATAATGCGGTGGACGAGCGTTCCCGTGCTTATACGCCCCAACGCGGGGCTCCCCGACCCGAAAACTAATCTATATGACATAACTCCCGAGGAATACGCGGCTGTCATCGGGGAGATGTCGGGGCTGGGTGTAAAGCTGTTCGGCGGCTGCTGCGGGACTACTCCCGAGTTTATAAAAGCGGTGTGCGATACCCTGGGCGGGAAAAAATTCTCCCCGAAATACGCGGAGATACCTCCCGCGGTGTGCTCCGCTTCGGAAACGGTAAAAATCGACACCGTGCGCATTATAGGCGAGCGTATCAACCCCACGGGAAAGAAGCTGTTCAAGGAAGCGCTCAAGCGCCGCGACCTGGATTACATCATGCGCCAGGCGATAGAGCAGACCGAAGCGGGAGCGGATATACTTGACGTAAACGTGGGACTTCCCGATATCGACGAAAAAGAGATGATGACCGCGGCGGTAGACGCGGTGCAGTCGGTGTGCAGAGCTCCCCTGCAAATCGACACCACCGAGCCCGACGTGCTTGAAGCCGCGCTGCGGCTGGTGTCGGGCAAGCCGATAGTCAATTCCGTAAACGGCGAGGAGGAGAAGCTGGAAACGGTTCTGCCGCTGGTGAAAAAGTACGGCGCGGCGGTGGTGGGTCTGACCCTGGACAGCAGCGGTATCCCCAAGACCGCCGAGGAGCGCTTCGCCATCGCCGAGAAAATACTGAACCGCGCCATGGAATACGGCATTCCCAAGCGCGACGTGTATATCGACTGCCTTACGCTTACCGCATCGGCGGAGCAGGAGGGGGTCATGGAGACCGTCAAAGCCCTGCGCATGGTAAAGGAGCGCCTGGGGCTCAAAACCGTGCTGGGAGTTTCAAATATCTCGTTCGGGCTGCCCAATCGGGAGCTGGTAAACTCCACGTTCCTCACCATGGCGATGAACAATGGGCTTGATCTGCCCATAATCAATCCGAATATTCCCGCCATGTCGGGAGCGGTGTGCGCATACAGGCTGCTGTCGGGCTACGACGAGCACGGCGCGGATTACATCGGACGATACGCGAACGCGGTAATAACAACGCAAGTTCAGACCGCGCAGACAGCTCGGGCGGATTCGTCGGCGGCGGTATCGGATATCGGCGGAGCGGTCGCGAACGGGCTCAAGGCGGAGTGCGCGTCGGCAGCGGAGCGGCTGCTGAACGAGGGCTGCGATCCCATGACGGTGATAAACGAGCACCTTATACCCGCGCTCGATCTCGCGGGAGAGCGCTTTGAAAAGGGAACGATCTTCCTGCCGCAGCTCATACAGTCGGCGGGCGCGGCGCAGGCGGCGTTCGACGTTATAAAGAGGCATATCGCCGCGGCGGGCGGCGCGAACGAGAGCCGCGGTCGGGTAGTGCTGGCGACGGTAAAGGGAGACGTTCACGATATCGGAAAGAATATCGTGAAAACGCTGCTGGAGAATTACGGGTTTGAGGTGATAGACCTCGGCAAGGACGTTGAGTATCAGGCGGTAGTGGACGCGGCGATAAAATACGATGTGCGTTTGGTTGGTCTGTCGGCGCTGATGACCACCACGCTGAAGAGCATGGAGGGCACAATAAAGCTGCTGCGCGAGAATAATGTGAACTGCAAAATAGTGGTGGGCGGAGCGGTGCTCACTCCCGAGTACGCCGAAAAGATCGGAGCGGATTTTTACGCCAAGGACGCCAAGGAAACGGTGGATATAGCGAAAAGAGTGTACCAAGTATAACAGCATAAAGCCTGCGCATTAAGGGGCATACAAAAACATGCCGCAAAGTCCCGCCGCATCGGAATTTCAAATTGATATATCAGGTTCCCGCAATCGCGTGAAGCGAACATAGTGAGCGGAGCGTGCTTGCGGGAATTTTAAATTCTTTTAAATAATTTTCTCCTCGTCAGCATAATAAAAAAGCATTACCGCTCGGATCGACCTTTATAAAAACTCGGTGCGCGGAATTTTCATTCCGCGCACTGCTTTTATTTAATGTTGACATTAAGCCTGAAATAGGTATCCGCAAGTTCTCTGAGCTTTGCCGCGTCGCTTTGCTTGGGGAGCTTTTTCATGCGCCAGTTCCAGTTGCCGCCCAGCGTCGAGGGAACGTTCATGCGCCCCTCCTTGCCAAGCCCCAGCACGTCCTGCATGGGTATTACCGCAAGATTCGCGGGGCTTGCGTAAACACCGCGGATAAAGCTGTAATTTCTGCCCTCGAAAAGTCCCTTTTTAAGATAGCGCTTTGACATGGCGCGGGACTTCCCGTCCGCCTCGTTGTACCACTGCATAACGGTGGCGTTGTCATGGGTTCCTGTATAGGCAACGCAGTTTTTGGGGTAGCTGTGGGGAAGATGGTCGTTGTCCGCGTTCTCGGGGTTGAACCCGAATTGCAGCACCCTCATTCCGGGAAAGCCCGTTTTCCGCAGCAGCACCTTTACGCTGTCGAAAATATCCCCTAGATCCTCCGCGATGATATTGACCCTGCCGAGCTCCGCCTTTATCGCATCGAACAGCTCCATTCCGGGACCCTGCTCCCACTTGCCGTGCTCCGCGGTCTTTTGACCGAACGGGATAGCGTAGTAGGTGTCAAAGGCGCGGAAATGGTCTATTCGCAGCACGTCATAGTTTTTGGTGGACTTCCTCACACGCTCTATCCACCAGTCGTAGCCCCTGGCCTTCATTTCCTCCCAGTCGTACAGCGGATTGCCCCATAGCTGCCCCGTGGCGGAGAAGTAATCCGGCGGAACCCCCGCCACACGCTTGGGGTTGCGTGATTCCTCCAGCTCGAACAGCTCGGGCTGCGCCCATACGTCCGCGCAGTCGGGTGAAACATATATCGGGATATCGCCGATTATCTCTATCCCTATGCTGTTGCAGTATCTGTGGAACCTGTCCCACTGGCGGAAAAAGATATACTGCGCGAACTTTCTGAACCTTATCTCGTCCTTGAGCTCGTCGCGGTACCTCTCCAGCGCCTCGGGAGTCCTCAGCTTGATATCGTCGTCCCACAGCGTCCAGGGTTTGCCGCCGAACTTCTCTTTGAGCGCCATGAAAAGCGCGTAGTCGTCCAGCCAGTCAGCCTCCTCCAGCGTGAATGAGGTATACCCAACATCGTCCTCAAACTTCCTTGAAGCCTCGCGGAGAAGCTCTGTCTTGGTCTTGTTCACCTTTTCAAAATCCACATAATTCGGATCAGCGCCGTAGTCCGCCTGCTCCACCTTTTCCCTTGACAGCAGCCCCTGCTCCACCAGCTCGTCAAGGTCTATCATCAGCGGGTTTCCCGCAAACGACGAGAACGGCTGGTACGGGGAATCCCCGTACCCCGTCGGCCCTATCGGCAGCACCTGCCAGAAGCGCTGACCCGCGTCTCTGAGCCATTCCGCGAACGCGTCCGCCTCCCGCCCCAGAGTACCTATCCCGTAGGGCGACGGCAGCGACGTTATATGCATAAGTATTCCGCAACTGCGTGTATTCATATTAACCTCCTGATTTAAAAGAAATTTTCCGCGACCCGCCCGCAAAAGCTCCGCTTCGCTGCGCTTTCGCAGGCTCTCGCGGAAAATTTCCCCTGCGTGGGCGAAATGTTGCTTTTTGCCGGTGTTGCTTTACTGCGCGGGCATTATGCAGCTTATGCCGGCATTGCTTGCCTGCATGAGCGTTATGCGGCTGTTTGCTAACGCTGCTTTACTGTTGCTTTTTTCCGCACCTTTGCTGCTCAAACCGCTTAAGGTCGGCGCGCATTACTTCTATATTCCTTGAATTTTCCTGTTGATAGACCAGCCTGTTTATCCTTTCAATACTGTCCAAGGCCTTAAAAGCAAGCTCCCTCAGTTCCCTGTCGGACTCCCCCGTCATTTTTATCTGCCCGAACGCGGCGGCGATTATCACCTGATCCGCCATAAGGATATCACCGCCGTTCTCCCTTATGTACTCATCAGAATGCGCGGGGTCGGGCGAGATATAATTCATCTCCCAGCCCTCCTCAATAAGCCGCCGCGGAAAATCAGCAAAATCAAGAGCGGACTTATATTGCTCCTCCATAATCCAAAGAGTATCGCTGCCCTCGTCACTGCCGAACGGAGCCTCCTCGTCGATGCAGTCGTAATACAACGCGTCCGAAAAATACTCCCTGAAAACGGGGTGACTTGTCAGCGGGTGCGGACCGAAGTCCTCAATATCCTTGTATATCAGCGAGCAGGGGTCGAATTCCTTAAGCTCCAGATATCCGCTGCGCGTTTTGGATTCCACCTGCTTTGCCGCTTCCCTTTCGGCGGTCTGCGCGTCGCCGAACTCCGATAGCTGCCAGCGCCCGTTCGTTCCCTTTTTGCCCCAGTTGGTAAGCACATACTCCCCGAGGGTCTCCACCCTCCAGAATTTATCCGAGCTTACATCCCTAAAGTGAAATACCTTTTGCATTATGCCTTCATCTCCTCCACAGCGCCCCGAAAAGGCTTGCTGTCATTATCTGTAAAAAGGTGTTGGTCTAACAAGATT
>CAMWLH010000134.1 GCA_947175045.1 uncultured Clostridia bacterium
AAGTAGTATAATAATTTTATAAGTGTTTAGCACTCGCGAAGAAAGAGTGCTAAAACATTGAAGATCAGATGCTAAAGGAGAGATTTTATGGAAACAAAAGAATTTAAAGCAGAATCTAGGCGGCTGCTTGAAATGATGATCAACTCTATCTATACTCACAAGGAGATATTTTTAAGGGAGCTCATTTCCAACGCCAGCGACGCTATGGACAAGCTGTACTTCAAGTCAATGAGTGAGAACACGGGCATAACCCGCTCGGATATGGCGATAACCATTGAGACCGATAAGGACTCCCGTAAGCTGACTATCACCGATAACGGCATAGGCATGACCAAGGACGAGCTTGAGAATAACCTCGGCACCATCGCCAAAAGCGGCTCTCTCGCGTTCAAAAACGAGAATGAGAGCGCGGAGGACGTTAATATAATCGGGCAGTTCGGCGTGGGATTTTATTCCGCTTTTATGGTGGCAAAGCGCGTCACTGTCATCTCCAGAGCCTACGGCGAGGATACCGCCTATATGTGGACGAGCGAGGGCGTAGAGGGCTACTCCATTGAGGAAGCGGCCAAGGACAGTCACGGTACTCAGATCATTCTGGAGATCAAGGACAACTCCGAGGAGGAAAATTACGACGAGTTCCTGACTCCGTATAAGATAAAGTCGCTCGTGCGTAAGTACTCCGACTATATCCGCTACCCCATAAAAATGGACGTGGAGCACGAAAAGCTCAAGGAGGGCACAGAGAACGAGTATGAAAAGGAGATCGTCACCGAAACGCTCAACTCCATGACCCCCATCTGGAAAAAGTCCAAGTCGGAGCTTACCGATGAGGAATACAACCAATTTTACAAGGACAAATTCTACGACTATGATGAGCCGCTGCTGCATATACACAGCAAGACAGAGGGCACCGCGACATACAGCGCCCTGCTGTACGTTCCCGCGAAGGCTCCCTACGACTACTACTCAAAGAGCTTTGAAAAGGGCTTGCAGCTTTACTCCAGCGGCGTTATGATAATGGATAAGTGCGCTGATCTGCTGCCCGACTATTTCAGCTTTGTAAGAGGCTTAGTGGACAGCGAGGACTTGTCGCTGAATATTTCACGAGAAATGCTCCAGCACGACAGGCAGCTCAAAATAATCGCAAAGAGCCTTGAAAAATCCATCAAGAGCGAGCTTAAAAAGCTCCAGAAGAACGACAGGGAAAAGTATGAGAAATTCTTCGAGGCGTTCGGAATGCAGATAAAATACGGCATTTACGAGGGCTTTGGTTCGAACAAGGAAACGCTTCAGGATCTTCTGATGTTCAAGAGCAGCTTCGGCGGCTATGTAACGCTGGAGGAATACGTTTCCCGTATGAAAGAAGAGCAGAAGTACATCTATTTTGCCAGCGGCAGCAGCGTAGCGAGAATAGAAGCCCTGCCTCAGACCGAGCTCGTAAAGGACAAGGGCTACGAGATACTCTACTTTACCGACCACGTTGATGAGTTCTGCATTCAGATGATGCACGACTATGAAGCCAAGGAGTACAAGTCGGTATCCTCCGAGGACTTAGGTCTGGAGACAGAGGAGGAAAAAGAGGAGATCAAAAAGGAGGAAGAGGACAACAAGAGCCTTTTCGACTTCATGACGGATAAGCTCTCGGGCAAGGTAAAGGCTGTACGGCTCTCACACCGTCTGAAATCCCACCCCGTGTGCATTACCAGCGAGGGTATGCTGTCCGTTGAGATGGAAAAGGTACTCTCCGCAATGCCCACCGAGCAGAACGCAAAGGCGGAGAAAATTCTTGAGATCAACGCCTCACACCCCATCTACAACAAGCTCAAGACCCTGTACGAAACCGACAAGAATAAGGTGGCGGAATACGGCGATATCCTCTACTCGCAGGCTCTGCTTATCGAGGGTATGGCGATAGAAAATCCCGTGGAGTTCACCAACAAAATCTGCGAGATAATGGCTAATTAAGCTGACCGAAAAAATTCCCCGCAGCGCAAGTAACAGTGCTGCGGGGATAATTTTATTCCGTAATCTCCTTAATAAGAATGTTTTCAAAATCAACCGAATAGGTGATCGTTCTCTTTTCGCGCTCCGAGCCCACATACTCATTTACGGTAAAGGTATCGCCGTCGGTGGTGATCTCGCCGTCTATCAGCGGGAAAAAGTCCCCGACGCCTCTGCGCGTTCCTATATAATATACAAAATGGTCGTCAAAATAGTAAACCGAAAGGCATTGCGCATTTTCGTCCTCGACAATTCCAAGGGGAACGCTGACCACAAGCAAATTCCCCGAATCCATCTCCAAAACCTCGGCGGCGATTCCCTTATAATCATTTACTCCCGCAAAGGGAGCGCCTCCCACATAAGGGTTATTGAAGACCATTGAGCTTACAACCTCTTCTCCGCTGCGAACAGTTATGTTGTCGCCGTTTACGTCCAGCCTATAACTGTTTGTGCTATCAACATAAAAAACATCGACCGACAAATTGATGGAGTAGCTCCCCATATCCTTGGCAAAACTGATTGTATCAATTTTCTCTCCGATATCGGCGTCAAAATCCCATAACGGCTCTGACGAAAAATCACTTGTTTCGGAAATAATATCCGCGGAAACGCTGTGGTCTGTTGAAAGATCCGAATCGTTTTGTGATATGGGCGCATTATTTGCGCAGCCTGTTGCTATAAGCAGCGTGAGCGTAATTAAGAATATTTTTTTCATGATTTGATTCTCCTTTGCTGAAAAATTAGTTGGATTTATACAAAAACGCCGCTGCGAAAAGCAACGGCGCTGGTATACGAAGTTATTCTGCGTCGTCGGACTCGTCATCGGAAGCGGTCTCTTCCATAAGCGCCTTGATGGAAAGGGAAACTCTGTTCTTCTCGGTGTCGATCTCGATTATCTTCACCTCGACCTCCTGACCGACAGACAATACCGAAGCGATATTGTTCACTCTTTCGGTGGATATCTGCGAGATGTGGATAAGACCGTCAACGCCCGGGATTATCTGCGCGAACGCGCCGAACTCGGTAATGCTTACGATGGTAGCCTTGATAACGTCGCCCTTGCCGTACTCGGCAACGAACTTAGTCCAGGGATTCTCGTCGGGATCCTTAGCGGAGAGGGAAACTCTCTTCTTCTCGGGATCGTAGGACTTAACGATAACGTTGATCTTATCGCCAATCTTTACGATATCCTTGGGGTGACCCACGCGGTTCCAGGTAAGCTCGGAGGTGCGTACCAGACCGTCGACCGCGCCGATATCAACGAACACGCCGTAGTCCTCAATAGAGCGAACCTCGCCCACGAACTTCTGACCTACCTCGATGTTCTCCCAGAACTTAGCTCTCTCCGCGTCGCGGACTTCCTTGTTGGCGAGCTTGATAGAGCCCACCACGCGTCCGCCGCGCTGATCGTTCACCTCGATGATCTTCAGCTTGACGGTCTGCTTCAGCAGGGTGTCAAGGCTGCCGCTGCGGGGAATACCCGTCTGCGAAGCTGGAATGAAGATGCGTGTGTTGTCGGAGAACACGATAACGCCGCCCTTTACCACATTGGACACAACACCCTCAATGGTCTCGTTGGAGTCTTTGACAGCCATCATCTTCTCCAGACCGAGAGCGGTGTCAACCCGCTTCTTGGAGAGCGCCGCGGTGCCCATGGAGTCGTCGACCTTGATAACGATAGCGTCGATAACGTCGCCAACCTTTACAATATCGCCCACCGCCGCTTCGGGATCGTTAGTCAGCTCCTCGCGGACTATGTAGCCGGTCTGCTTTGCGCCGACCTCTACGCCGACCTCTCTGTCGGATACGCTTACTACAGTTGCCTTAACTCTCATTCCGTTACGTAACTTAATAAAAGACTGGTCCGCTTCAAGCAGCGCAGCGAAGTCCTCCTCATTTTCATTTACAGATTTGATTTCCTCGTTCATTCTTTCATGAACCTCCTTTATAGTGTAGACGGGCGTAGACGCTCCCGCCGTTATTCCGATAAGACTATCGGAACGCAGACCGCTTAATATCTGCCGGGGTATATCGGCGGCACTCTCTGCGAATACCGTCTTACAGTGCCTTGAGCAGATAGCTGCAAGCGCTCCTGTGTTCGAGCTGCTTCGTCCTCCGACTACTATCATAAGCGCAGCCCGCTTTGCCAGCTCCTCCGCGTTTTTCTGGCGCTCGGAGGTCGCGTGGCATATTGTATCATATATTTTAACGCGGCTGTGATTTCTTCTGATCCTTTCGGAATATTCCGTAAATCTGCCGCGGTCGAAGGTCGTCTGAACTACCAGCACAACGTCCTCGCTGTCCGAGAGCGTTCCGTTTTCAAACAGCTTCTCCATTTCCTCCGCGTCCGCGCAGGCGTAAACTCTGCCCGCCGCGTGACCCATTATCCCGATAATCTCGGGGTGATCTTTGTCGCCGAGAACCACCGCCGCTTTAACCGAAGCGGCAGAAACGATACCGTGTATCTTCGCGACAAACGGGCAGGTCGCGTCGATCACTTCGCCGCAAAGCTGCCTCGCCTTTTCCTTGGTTTCCGCCGCAACGCCGTGGGAACGTATCACGAGAGGTTTTCCCGCTGCCTGCTCCACGCTTTCGGCTATATGAACTCCCTTTTTTTCAAGGGAATCTGTTACAATGGAATTGTGTATCAGTGAACCTAACGACCACACCTCTCCGAATCGCCGCGCAGCCTCCTCAGTGAGCCTTATCGCGCGCTCCACGCCGAAGCAGAATCCCGACTTGTCCGCAACCTCAATCCACATCGGGCGCATTCTCCTTTAATACGGCGATCCTGTCCATTATCTCCGAGCTTACCGCTTTAAGCTGCCGCTTGTCGGTGATATCCACATCAAAGGTATCCGCGCTTATCCGCTCTCCTATTGAGATAACGCATCTGCGCCTGAACCGCTTTCTGCCGTATTTGATGAAAACCGGAACTACGGGAACCTTAGCCTGTGCCGCTATCAGCGTTACGCCGCTTTTCGCACGCCCGAGTTCCCCGTCCTTGGAGCGTGTGCCCTCGGGGAAAATAATAAAGATACGCCCGCGCCCAAGGCTCTCCAGCGCGTTGTCTATCGCCGAGGAATCCTTTGCGCCGCGCTTTACGGGAAACGCTCCCAACTTTTTGATAAGCCAAGTGAATATCGGGTTGAGCTTGAAAAGCTCCTCCTTCGCCATGAAGTTGTACTTTCCGCGAAAGGTTATCCCCACCATCGGCGGATCGTTGTTTGAAACATGGTTTGAGGCTATAATGTAGCCGCCCTTTTCTGTCGGTATATTTTCCCGTCCTATAACGGTTATATGAAATACAATGTGATAAGCGAAACGCACCAGCTCTCGGGCAACGGAGTAAAACATTACAGACGCTCCTTTATCAACCCGCACACCAGTTCTACGGACTGTTCAAAATCAAGCCCCGAGGTGTCCGCAACTACCGCGTCCTCTGCCGCTCTCAATGGAGCTGCCGCGCGGTGGCTGTCGTCGTAGTCGCGCTTGTTGAGATCGTCCAGTACCTCCTCAAAGGTAACTTCGCGACCTTTAGCCCGAAGTTCGTCATAGCGCCTTTTAGCACGTATCTCAGATGAAGCGGTGAGAAAAATTTTCACGTCGGCGTTGGGGAGAACTACCGTTCCTATATCCCGCCCGTCCATTATCACATCGTTATTTTCCGCAATTATCCTCTGCATATCCAGCAGAGCCGTTCTCACCTCGGGAACCGACGAAACCGCCGAAGCCGCCATGGAAATTTCAGGGAGCCTTATTTCCTCCGAAACGTCCTTTTCATTCAAAAAAACGTGCTGTGTTCCGTTGATCCTTTTTATCTCAAGACTTATTTCATCTAACTGTGCCACAACGGCAGATGCGCGCTTCATGTCAATGCCTTTTCTGTAACAGTACAGTCCCACCGCTCTGTAAAGAGCGCCGGTATCCACATAAACGAATCCAAGTTTTCCCGCGGCAGCGCGGGCTATCGTACTCTTTCCCGCTCCAACAGGACCGTCAATCGCAACAGAAATATACTTCGACATCGCTCAGAACTCCGAATCGGCAATAAAAGAAATCGCCATAATCATAGAAAAGGGTATAACTCGCCCATAGTCTATCACAATATATTATAACACATTCAATATTAAATTGCAAGGGCTTTTTTAAAAAAATTTGATAATTTTATGATGAAAATGCGGGATGGTAATGTAAATGATAATTTAGCGTAGCTGTTTGTTTTGTTAGATTTTATATGTTTATCTGCACTATTATTATGAGAA
>CAMWLH010000135.1 GCA_947175045.1 uncultured Clostridia bacterium
GGCTTAAGCTGTACGACAGGATAGCGCAGCACGCGGGCGCGGGTACTCTCGTGCCGATAACGGGCTTCGCGAACTCGGTGGTGTCCCCCGCGCTGGATTTTAAGTCGGAGGGCTATGTGCTGGGCTTGGGCGCGAAAATGTTCGTTATTGCGGGTCCCGTGATAGTTTACGGAATATCCGCGTCGATAGTCTACGGAATTATTTACTATATCACAACGCTTTTTAAGGGGGGATAATTGTGCCGGTATGCAGAGGAAAGACCTTCAAATACGATAAAGCCTCGATACTGTCCTACGCGGCGGTGGTAGGCAAGGCGGAGAGCGACGGTCCCTACGGCGGCGAGTTCGACGAGGTGCTGGAGGACAACAAGGGCAGCGCGGAGACCTGGGAGCAGGCGGAGGCTCTTTTGCAGTCGAAGGCTCTTAAGCACGCTATGGGAAAGGCGCAGCTCAAGCCCGACGAAATGGATCTGCTGGTAGCGGGCGATCTGCTCAATCAGTGCACGGGATCGAGCTATGGATTAAAGGATTATTATATACCTTTTCTGGGAATTTACGGAGCCTGCTCCACCTTTGCCGAGGGGCTTCTGCTTGCGGGAGCTATGGTGAACGGCGGGTATGTGGCGAATGCGGCGGCGGTCACATCGTCGCATTTTTCCTCGGCGGAGCGCCAGTTCCGATTCCCGCTGAATTACGGCGGAGTTCGCACGCCGACCGCCCAGTGGACGGCTACCGCGGCGGGCGCGGCAATAGTCGTGCCGGAGTCCAAGCCGCCTTATATCAAAGCGGCGACGGTGGGCAAGATACAGGATATGGGTATAACCGACCTTAACAATATGGGCGCGGCAATGGCGGGCGCGGCTTACGATACGATAACGCGGCATTTCACGCATATGGGAACTCACCCCGAAAGCTACGACCTTATTATCACGGGTGACCTGGGTCAGGTGGGCAGCGATATTCTGAGCGACCTGTTCAAGCGCGACGGAGTGTCAATAGAAAAATACCACAAGGACTGCGGGCTTATGCTGTATGACAGGGAAAAGCAGGACGTTCACGCGGGCGGCTCGGGCTGCGGGTGCAGCGCGTCGATGATGTGCGGGCATTTTCTGGGGCGCGTGGAGAGCGGCGATCTGAAGCGCATTCTGTTCTGCGCTACGGGCGCGCTTATGTCGCCGACTATGGTGCAGCAGGGCGGGTCTATCCCGGGAATATGCCATGCGGTGGAAATTACCGCGCAGTAAGGGGGAAACAAAATGGATATGTTTATGGAATATTTGTGGGCGTTCCTGGTAGGGGGAATGCTGTGCATTATCGGACAGCTTCTGATAGACCTCACCAAGCTCACTCCCGCGCGCATACTCACGGCGTATGTTGTGGCTGGAGTGGTATTGGGCGCTCTGGGGCTGTATGAGCCGCTGGTGAATCTCGCGGGCGGCGGAGCTACCGTTCCGCTGACGGGTTTCGGGTATCTGCTGTCAAAGGGAGTGCGCGAGGCGGTGGATCAGCATGGGCTTATCGGAGCTTTTATGGGAGGATTTACCTCCGCGGCGGCGGGAATAGCGGCGGCGATATTCTTTGGTCTGCTTACCGCGCTGGCGTTTAAAAGCGGAAGCAAAATAAACGAGACTTAGCATTTTAATGGCTTAAAAATATTTGATAGAATTGTTATGTATATCCGCCATATTATTATTCGGTCTGTATATTAAGGTGTTGACGAGAAGCAAATGATTTAAAAGAATTTCAAAATTCCCGCAAGCACGCTCCGTTCACTTCGTTCACTCCGCGCGATTGCGGGAACCGGTCTTCGTTTGCGGACGCAAACGAAGACCTTTTTGAAATTCCATGCGTCTACATTGCGTTGCTGTAACTTTTTCTACAAGCCGATTTTTTTCGTTGTCAATAAAAATCTCCCAATTTACCGCTTGAATTTATTTGTAAAATGTGCTATAATAAATACAGCTTACTTGGAAAAAATTCTTTAAGGAGGGTGTTTATGATCGACAACGAATTACTTAAAAGAGATTTTGAGGACAACCTGGCGGAGCTTACTGACGGCGCAAAGCCCACTGCTCCGCAGCTCCACAACGCCTTGGCGGGCGCGATAATGAAGCAGGCTGCGCCGATAATGAAGAAGAGCGCCCCCAAGGGACGCTCCGCAAGCTATTTGTCCGCGGAGTTCCTGGTAGGACGCGCGATATTCAACAACCTGCTCTGCTTGGGGCTCCGCGACGAGGCGGAAAAGCTGCTGAACAGCGCGGGCGCAAGCCTTAACGACCTTGAGGAGATAGAGGACGCGGCTCTCGGAAACGGCGGTCTTGGTCGCCTTGCAGCCTGCTTTTTGGACAGCGCGGCGGCTTTGAAAATGCCGCTTACGGGCTACGGTATCCGCTATAAATACGGTCTGTTCCGTCAAACTATCGAAAACGGTTTTCAGTGCGAGTACGCGGACGACTGGACAAGATTCGGCGACCCATGGAGCAAGCGGGTGGAGTCCGACGCGGTTACTATCCACTTTGCGTCGGGCGACGTAAGGGCCGTTCCCTACGATATGCCGATATTCGGCTATAAGAACGATTTCGCGGGAACCCTCCGCCTGTGGGAGGCGGAGCCGATAAACCGATTCGATTTCGGCGCGTTCAACCGCCAGGACTATATGGCGGCGTGCCGCGGGCAGATAGAGGCGGAGAATATTTCCCGCGCGCTGTACCCGAACGACGACGCGCGCCCCGGCAAGCTGCTCCGCTTAAGACAGCAGTACTTTTTCAGCGCCGCGTCCATCGCCGATCTTATCGGAAAACACCTGCGAGCGGGCAGAAGTATCGAGGATTTCGCGGAGTTCAATTCCGTGCAGCTAAACGACACTCACCCCACGGTAGCCATTCCTGAGCTTATCCGCGTGCTTACCGCGGAGCATGGGCTTTCCTTTGAAAAAGCATTTGAGATCGCGCAGAAGACCTTCAACTACACCAACCACACCATTATGGCGGAGGCTCTGGAAAAGTGGGGCATAGATATCATGGAGGAGCTTATCCCCGAGGTCTACGGCATTATCATGCGCATAAACGAGTACTTCATTTCCGATATGTACCGCCGCGGAATGCCCAGAGAGCAGATAGACAGCATGAAGCCCATCAGCGGCGGAGTAGTCCATATGGCTAAGATGGCTATCTACTGCACAAGCGCTACAAACGGCGTGGCGCGTATTCACACCGAGATACTCAAGAAGGACGCGCTGCCCGAGTGGTACGCGCTGTACCCCGAGCGCTTTCAGAACAAGACCAACGGCATTACTCCCCGCCGCTGGATAGCTCTATGCAACCCGAAGCAGTCCGAGCAGATAACCGAGCTGCTCGGCGGTGAGAGCTGGATAACAAATCTTTCGGAGCTGAAAAATCTGCTTAAATACGCGGACGACAGGCAGCAGATGGCGCGCTTCGCGGAGATAAAGCACAACAACAAAAAGGCTCTTACGGAATATATAGCGTCTCACGAGGGCGTGACCCTCGACCCCGACAGCATCTTCGATATTCAGATAAAGCGGCTGCATGAGTATAAGCGGCAGCTTATGAACGCGTTCAGCATACTGTATATTTATTACGGGATAAAGGACGGCAGCATTAAGGATTTCTACCCCACGACCTATATTTTCGGCGCGAAATCCGCCCCGGGCTATGCCCGCGCAAAGGCGGTAATCAAGTTTATCAACGAGATAGCGCGGCTTGTGAACAACGACAAGGAAATAAACGGCGCGATAAAGGTGGTATTCGTGCAGAACTACAACGTTTCCTATGCGGAAAAGCTGGTAGTGGCGGCGGATATCTCGGAGCAGATATCCACGGCGGGCACTGAAGCCAGCGGCACGGGCAATATGAAGTTTATGCTAAACGGTACGGTCACTCTGGGAACATACGACGGTGCCAACGTCGAGATCGCGGAGGAAGCGGGCATTGAGAACAACTACATCTTCGGCGCGAGAGTCGAGGAGCTTGCGGAAATAATGCCGAAATACGATCCGCGCCAGATCTATGCTGACAACAAGAAGATATCCGCGGTGGTGGAGAAGCTGATAGACGGCACGTTCTCCGACGGCGGCAGCGGAGCGTTCAAGGAGCTGTACTACTCGCTGCTGGACGGCGCGAGTTGGCACAGACCCGACAATTATTATATCCTCGGCGACCTTGAAAGTTATGTCGAGGCTAAGATAAAGGCAAACGCAGACTACCGCGACAACAGAGAAGAGTTTATGCGCAAATGCTGGATAAATCTCTGCTGCTCGGGCAAGTTCAGCTCCGACAGGACTATTGAGGATTACGCAAGGGAGATATGGAAGATACAGCCCGATAAATGATGATACGCCCCGCGGTGAGTGCCGCGGGGCAAAAATTTATTTATCGGGATTGATATGGGGAGCGCCGCCCCAATATGACATATCCCCCGCAGGGATTTTTTTGTACAGTTTTTCCTCTTTCGGCTTGAAAATCTCGGCATAATGTGCTATACTATAATAGTATAAGTATGTGCAGAACCGAAAGGCAGGTAAAAATATGCAGGTAGTAGCAATAGTGGGCAGACCCAACGTAGGAAAGTCCACGCTTTTCAATAAGCTGGTGGGAAAGAAGTTGTCGATCGTGGACGACACCCCGGGGGTGACCCGCGACAGGATCTACAGCCGCTGCGAGTGGCTGGGGCGAGAGTTTATGCTTATTGACACGGGCGGTATAGAGCCAAAGACGGACGATATCATTCTCGCGCAGATGCGCGAGCAGGCTATGCTTGCCATAGAGCGGGCGGACGCTATAATTTTCGTGACGGATATCACGACGGGAGTTACCGCGAACGATATGGACGTGGCGGCGCTGCTGATGAGAAGCGGCAAGCCGATAGTCCTCGCGGTGAATAAGGCGGACGGTATCGGCGAGCCGCCGCCCGAGCTGTATGAGTTCTATAATCTGGGTCTGGGAGACCCGATAGCGGTGTCCTCGGTGCACGGTCACGGCACGGGTGATCTGCTGGAGGCGGTGTTTGAAAATCTCCCGCCCGAGGAGGAAGAGGAGTACGACGAGGACGCAATAAAGGTAGCCGTTATCGGAAAGCCGAACGTCGGAAAATCCTCCCTCACAAACCTTATCGCGGGTGAGGAGCGCTCCATAGTGTCGGACATAGCGGGAACTACCCGCGACGCGATAGACAGCGAGGTCACCCGCGGCGGGGATAAATATATATTTATTGACACGGCGGGAATGCGCAGAAAAGCCAAGGTAAAGGAAAACATCGAGCACTTCAGCGTGCTGAGGGCGCTTATGGCGGTGGACAGAGCGGACGTGTGCGTTATCATGATAGACGCTACCGTCGGCTTCACCGAGCAGGACAGCAAGGTGGCAGGCTACGCGCACGACAAGGGCAAGCCCAGCGTTATCGCGGTGAATAAGTGGGACGCGGTGGAGGATAAAACCGACAGGACAATGCACGAGTTCACCAAAAAGCTGGAGATAGATTTCTCGTTTATGAGCTACGCGCCGTTTGTTTTCATATCCGCGAAAACGGGTCAGCGCGTGGACAAGCTGTTCGAGCTGATAAAGGCGGTAAAGGAGCAGCATTCCCGCAGAATTTCAACGGGAGTGCTCAACGATATGCTGAGCTACGCGACCTCGCGCGTTCAGCCGCCCTCGGACAAGGGAAAGAGGCTTAAGCTGTATTATATGACCCAGGCTTCAACAAATCCCCCGAATTTTGTGGTGTTCTGCAACAGCAAGGAGCTTTTCCATTATTCATATCAGCGGTATATCGAAAATCAGATAAGGGAGACCTTCGGGCTCAACCTCACTCCCATAAAGCTGACGGTGCGCGAAAGAGGCGAGTAAATGGGACAGATACTGAAGGATTTTTATAAGGCGCACGTTTCGCTGCTGATAAGATATTCGGTGATAGTCGCCATATGCATAACGGCGTTTTTTATGACGGGTGTTTACGCGCGGGACAACACCCGCGTGCTCGGGATAATCATTTCGGCTTTTCTGGGAGTTTGTCTGATATGGGCGGTCACGGATATCTTCGTTATCGCTCCGAAAAAATTCAGGGACAGGCTCGGGCAGCTTCCCGAGGAGAGCGCCGCGGAGGTGGTGGACAACTACCCGCAGACCTATCGGATAGGAGTTCATAAATTCTACAAGGAAAACTGGATAATTTTCTATTCCTACCGCCGCATAAAGCTGATGCGGTACGACGA